>JANLHC010000359.1 GCA_024654465.1 Candidatus Scalindua sp. | reverse complement strand
TTGCGAGGATCTCAAAACTCTATTGACAGTTATCGTAAATTTTGGCGGTGAAGAGGTTGTTGAATATTAAGAAGGGGGAAGGAAAATATGGCTACAAGAATATGTGATGTTTGCGGTAAGAAGAAAGATTTAAGTGGTGAAAAAACATGTGAAAAGGGTCACTTCGTTTGTTCCGGTTGTAAGCGCCTGGGATCATTTTCACATCGAACTCAATGTCCAATCTGCAAGAAACCACTTCGATAGTTTGTCAAAGTATATTTACACATCATTAAAACTTTTAGTAAGGTATTGTTAAGCGTAAGGATATTAATTATCAATGTTTGACCATCTAGGATCTTTGAGTCTGTCAAGGAGTCTATTACGTGCACGAATGATCTATTAAATATCACCTACAACCTTTAATATGCCGGTACGTAAATTGTTTTTGATCAACCTCTAATCATTTTTATCTTGGAGAGAAAAATCAAGGGGGAAGTATCTGTTATAACATCCGTCATAGAGAAGTGTCCTCTTGTAATTCTTCCAAACTATAGTCAAGATGATAATCTAACTTTCTTATCTTTTCTATCATTTCCCACAAATCAATAGAAAGTAATTCTGCACACTTCGCGAGAGTTGCTCTGCCATCTCGGTATAGCTCTAAGACATATCTCTCTTTTACAGAAGTAACCCCTTCATATAATACCCCTTCTAATAACTTTTCCATCTTTACTTTCTGTAATGATGCCAGTTCCTGAAGTTCTTTGTACAAATTGTCTTCTATTTTTAATATCTTCATTTTTAAATCCTCTTATAAGTTATTTGCAAAATAATTTTAAACTCTTTGAATGTGTATTTGAAACTATTATCATTTATCGTTTAAGGTTTCTAGTGTTTTCAAATCGCTTTTGATTTCTTGTTCGATTTCTTCAGGAGGGTAATTGAAGATACTGACCCGATATCTACCACATGTTTCAAGGAATTCAACTCGTGACATCCCAGCAAGATCTGCTGCCTTCCCCGACGATATTTTTCCAAGCTCAAACATTTTAAACGCTGCCATCAAGCGTATGTGTTGTTCTATCTCATCCTTTGTCATATGTACGGCATCTTCGAAATCTTTTGGATATTTAATTATAAGTTCTTTTACTATTGATTTATAACAAAAGCCTTTTAGTATATCCAGTTTTTAATAGTAAGTTATCGAGCAGTAATACAAGGATTATAGAGGATATATATCAGATGTGTCTGAGCCGGAAGTAATAGAGATAGAGCAAGAGAAAAAGTATTGTCAAAATTGTCTGCAAGTGGTGACTGCTAAATCAGAACTGGCATTACCTAAGTCTGATATAGGTTTAAATGCGACAACGTTGATATGTTATTTGTGGGTATCTCACGTCTTTTTTACCTTAGGCCAGTTATTTTCTTCCGGTATATCGAAAGGCTATTCATAGAATTTGTAATTTAAACTAAACGTTTATTGTAATACCTTGCATTTTCAAGGCTTAGCGAATGTGTAATATGAGAGTAGGTGTTTTGCTTTAGTGGTACAGTTCTTGCTAATATTTAAGCCGGTAACTATCAGCTGGGGTGACTAAAAAAGGCTATTGCCTATACCGATCGGCCAATCATCAACTTATTATTTAAACAATTATGGATATAAGAAATACTAACAACTCACAGATTATAACAGAATCATTTATTAAAGGGATGGCGAAGAATAATAATCCTACCCTTCTGGCACTAAATAACAAATCTTCGAAATTACCATTCGGGAGAGTTCTCAATAACGAATTAGGGGGGGCAAACAGTCTTCATACTCTAAGACGTCCTGCGAAACACTTTATGCCTTTAAATAAATCTAGAATAAATAGATATCCTGAAACATTATTTAAGAGTAAAGATGTAAATAAACCATCAAAATCTTCTATAATTGAACAATATAAGACTTACAAAGAGGATCAGTTAATGTCCAACCCGGGTGGTGACAATTTCTTTCTAAGCAAGACTGGTGAAGTAATTGATAACAATTATGATCATTCCAGAATTACAAAGAGGGTGGGCAAGGATTTGTCAGATGCCGGTAATAATATTTTAAATGCAGTTAAGGATCTAGGCATTGGCGCAAAGATTAAGTATGTTGATAAACACGGGAATATACAAGATGGTAGAAAAGTTGGGCTTGCAGGAACAGTTGTAAACTTCTTTAAAGATGTAGCAAGCGGTTTGTCTTTTGGGCTCTATAGTCCGGAAGGGGAGGTAAAACCCCAAGGTGGGGCAGGTAGGGTTAAGCACCTGTTTAAGAAAATTTTTAAGGATGCATTGGTTGGGGATATTGTAAAGGGCGTTCCAAAAAGTGTGATACATATTGGTGAAGATATTATGTTTGCAGGCTTAAATGCGGTTGAGGCGGTGCCGGATGCGACAATAGGAAACTTTAAAGCCGGCAGGAAGATTACAACTGCTGTTTTTGATAATACACAAGTAGTTATGGATTTTGTTACTGATGTTATTCCTGGTGGTGATGCATCTATAAGGACACGTTCGTTTGAATTGGCAAAGGGTCTTAAGGGGTTGCCAATTATAAATAATCTAACAACACCTGAAGGAAATCAAGACGAGAAGGAGTGGAGGTATGTCAGGAATACAAGTTTTAGAAAGGTTATTGAAACAATACCGTCTCTAATGCCTTTTAGAATATAAAAGACATTAGAAAATCATAACCTCCATAAGGTTTTCGTTTATCTGACGGGTAATCTTTTTCTTGTCTTTGTCCACTTGGCAACTTTACTTATTAACGTTTTTTCTTGAAACGGTTTGATAATATAGTCTTCGGCTCCAGCACCGATCGCCCTCATCACATCTCTTTTCGTATTTCTTCCCGTACAGACAATGATGGGGATATTTAATCTCATTTTCTTCTTTATCTCATGACATAATGTGAACCCACACATACCCGGTAAATTAACGTCTAACAGTATTGTATCAATTCGCTTGACATTGCTTCCCGCCTTACCAATTTTACGTAGAATACTTAAGGCCTCAATACCATTTCCAACATCTATTATGTTGTAATCATCATGGAGGATTTCTGTGATTATCTGTGTAGTGTCATAATCATCTTCAACTAAAAAAACATATGGTAAGTGGTTTTCACGCAGGCTTTGTATTTTTACATTCAGGGACGCATTTGTTGCTTTAAGTTGTGAAACTTCATTCCTTAAAACATTTATCAAGGCTTTGTCTTTATCACTGCCGGAATCAATGATATTCGCGTTGGCTTCTTTAACGATTTCAATTTCGCCAGTGTATTGATTATAGCCTTCCATCAGTCTTTTAAGAAAGAGAGTATGTTTTCAGGGATTTTGTTTAATGGAACGATTCTGTCTGCTGCACCCAATTTAATGGCTTCTTTTGGCATACCAAACACAACACAACTATCTTCGTCCTGCGCAATAGTTTTTGCTCCTGATTCTTTCATGTTTAATAGTCCTGTTGCGCCATCAGATCCCATTCCGGTCATAATGACACCAATCGCATTAGGCCCTGCATATTTCGAGGCGGAATCAAACAAAACATCTACTGCAGGTCTTTGATGGTGTATAGGTGCATCCCGGTTTGTTTCAATACGATACATCGCTCCGTTTTTTCTTATGCTCATATGATAATTCCCAGGCGCTATTATTGCCTGACCCGGTATAAGGCTGTCCCCGTTTTTGCCCTCCTTTACCGTGATTGAGCACAGCGAATCCAATCTTTTTGCGAACGCCTTTGTAAACATTTCTGGCATGTGTTGTACAATAGCTATAGCAGGAGAATCAGGAGGCATCTTAATCAATACCTCCTTCAGCGCTTCAGTGCCTCCGGTTGAAGCGCCAATGCATATGAGTTTATTGGAACCTTTGAATACAGTATAATTCTTTCCATTATCAGGCTGTATGGAGGAATGTACCCGGGAGTGAATTGATTGTGAATGGTTATTATTACCATTGGCTCCTGCTGTATTTTTTTGCCTGAGTCTTACTTTTGATGCATATTTTATTTTGGTGTATAGCTCATCTATTACATTTTCAACATCACTGCCCAAACGGCTTGTTGGCTTTGCGACAAAGTCTACTGCACCAACTTCCAGGGCCTTTAATGTTGCATCACAGCCTTCCTGGGTAAGAGAGCTTACCATGATTGTGGGTATCGGGTAGTGCGTCATCAATTTGTTAAGAAATGTGATTCCATCCATTTTTGGCATTTCAACGTCAAGTGTGAGAACGTCCGGTTTGAATTGAAGGATTTTGTTTCTGGCTATAAATGGGTCTGGTGCCGTGCCGACTATTTCGATATCCTGATACTTGCCTAAAGCACCGGATAATATTTTTCTGACAACAGCAGAATCGTCAACTATTAATACTTTTATTTTCTGATTCATTTTAATTCCTCCAGTGGATATTATTTCAGGTTGAAACAGTTTCCAGCTCAGTTTCAGATAGATCAACCTCGGATTTGATTGTGTTTCTACCACTTTCTTTTGCAAGATACAGGGCTTTGTCTGCCCTGTCGATTAGCATTTTTGGTGTATCTGATTGTTTGCTGAATGCTATTCCAATACTTGCAGATGTTGGTATTGTATCAGAGTCAACCGTAAAGTTTATTGCTTCAATTGCTATGCGTAACCTTTCGCATACATCCATAATGTAATGACTATCAATCCTGTCAATCATTACAGAGAATTCTTCTCCTCCATATCTTGCGACAAAATCATTTAATCTGAAAGTTTCTTTGATTGTCCTTGCAACCTTCTTTAATATTTCATCACCTACTGTGTGTCCGTATTCATCATTCACTTTCTTGAAATAATCTATATCAACCATTACAAGTGTAAATGGGCGATTCTTTTTTGATCTCTTTTTAAAGAAATCACTTATCTTCTTATCAAATGCCTTTCTATTGTAAATTTGAGTTAAACCATCTATCAGTACTTCCTCCTTTGCTGAGGCAAGCTCTACTTTCATTGATTTTACTTTATATGTTAATGAGTCAATAATTATGGCGTCTTTCTCCTGTTTCTTCGCGATTACTTTCCGCATTGAAGACGTTTCCAGTGTAATCTTTTTTCTGATTTCTTTTATTTCGTCTAATTCAATAGCTTTTTCAATGTGTGACATACTGTCTTTAATTTGACCTGAAAAATTTGTGCTATCCTCTGTTATCGATCCGAAGTCTTCAGCCAATTCATTTAACATCTCCCTTAATTCATTAAATTTTGTATTAACCAGGCTTTTTGTGTTTTCAAAGTGTTCAGGAATTATTTTATTAATATCCTCTTCTACTGTCAGTAAATCCTGCAGTGTTGAAGATGTCTTAATCTTAGATACTTGTTCATTTGCAAAATTATCAAGAGAGTCTTGCCTTGGAGAAATATTGTTATCTGAATGTTTATTGATTATTTGAAGGATTTCACAAATAATTTCTTTTGATTTGTTTAGAACCTGATCGTTGTTTAACGATTTATTATCCTGAGCGCTTTCTCCAGGTTGTACTTTAGGTACGTTTACCTTGGTTATACTACTAAAAGATGCTTCTGATTGTTCTGTTTGTTTTCGTTTAAGAGCGAGGTAACAAATAAAAGAAAATCCGGTAATGATAATCAGGCTATTAAAAATTAAGAAATAAGGTGAATAGCCTTTTGATGGTGATAGCATCTCCTGTACATCAGGTTCTAGCTGCCGGAGCAGAGTTACCTGTTGATTTTCTGCTTCTAAACTGTCGATTATACTGTCACTTCCACTTATGTAGTGATTCCTCATTCTCTCTAGAGCCACACGGTTTTTATTTATCCATATTTCATTATCAGGTGTTTTATAGGTGAATACATTTTCTGATTTATCAGCCTGTTTTCCTGTAGCAGGGTCATAAAATATGTAAATGGCATTACTCAAAAGTGTAATTATGAATATTATACTTATTATTATTATATATTTCATTTTTTTAGCTAAATAAACGGGGAAAATATTCAATTTCAGATTTATTTCTTTTACCCCGGAAACCGTAATCAGAAATTAAAAACTCATCATCTCTGATAAACAGCAGGTTGCACATATTTAAAATCGTTATGATTTTTAGATAGCGTCTCTGAATGTCCTATAAAAAGATAACCGTCTTTTGGCAGGCAATCATAGAATTTTGCAACAAGCCTGTGCTGCGTTTCAGGATCAAAATAGATCATAACATTTCTGCAAAAGATAAAGTCAAAGGGGTGTTTAAAAGGAAACTTTTCAGTCATAAGGTTGAATCTTCTGAACGTTATTATGCTTTTAAGGTGATCCTTCGCCCTGTAATAGTTCGTATTGTCAACAAGTACTTTGGAGAAATGTGCCGAAGTGATCCCGGATGGAACATCATTCAGTAGCGCCATCTTGTATGTGCCGTCAATAGCTTTTTGTAATATCCTCGTGGAGATGTCTGTGGCAAGGATCTTTACATCCCATCCATTGTCAGGCTTTATATGGTTAAAAACGGTCATCGCCAGGGTATAAGGTTCTTCTCCTGATGACGATGCTGCACACCAGATACGAAGCTTCCTGTTTTTACTCTTTTCTTTGCTTGAAATCAGAGCTGGTAATAGAGTCGTATTTAAGAAATCAAAGTGTTTTTTCTCTCTAAAGAAATCTGTTTTATTTGTAGAAATATTGTCAATGAGATGGATTAGCTCTTTACCGGACTTGTCGACTTTAGTGACGTAATTGTAATAATCGTTAAATGAGTTTATTCCGGTATGGGTTAAACGCTTAGTTAACCGCGCTTTAACCAATTCCTTCTTAGACAAAGTCAGGTTTATTCCACATGTGCTATAGATCAAACCTCTAAACATCTCAAACTCTTTATTGGACAAAACGTATTGCATTATCTCTCCTGGAATATTTTCAGATTCAGGATTCTGATTGAGAAACAAGAAAAACTAATTTAAATTTATTCAATTAGGACCCTGAATTATTACTATTAATCACTTCGTTCAACGTTGACAATATTCTGTCCTTTTCAAATGGCTTTACGATATAAGAAGCAGCCCCAGCCTTGATTGCCTGCCACAACATCTCTTTCTGATCAATACCTGACAACATTACGATCTTTGCATCTGCGTCAAATGCTATTATGTCCTTTGTTGCCTGAATACCGTCTACTTCCGGCATTGTTATGTCCATAGTGACTATATCAGGTTTAAATTCTTTATACTTTTCTAGTGCGTCTACACCGTTAACGGCTTCTCCTACAATGTCAAAATCACCCTGTTTTAGAACCTTTTTAATCAGTAATCTGACAACACTTGCATCATCTACAATTAATACTTTTTTCATGGTTTTACCCCTGTTACTAGTTCTACAATAACTTCATACATGGAAAATTTGATATTTCTGGTTTAAATGGATTTTACTGCTCTTGTCTTATAGCTATTAACTATTACAAGTATTTATATTAGTAGCATTCTCATATTTATCTAATGATTCTTTTAATGTATTTAAGTCAGGGAGTAGGAAGAAGTAACAATCAATTTCAGTATTACTCAGCCTGAATTTGGTCTCAGTTAGCAGTATTTTGTCATTATCAACACACTCTTCAAAAATAAGCTGTTCAAATATTGAACCGGCAAAATCACATAAAACCTGAGGTGGAGTTGGCAGAAGCATTGAGCCAAATCCTGAAGCAAATGAATTACCGATGGCGCTTGCAAGAATATTTCCAATCTCCTGCACGGTTCCCTCTGTAAGTTCATCAAACTCCTTTGCAGTACCTGGTTCTTCCTGTAAATAGAAATCTTGTAATATAAGTGCACCATCCAGTGGTACCATGAACATTAATTTCCCATTAAGAGAGCCTTCTAGTCGCAGTATCGATGCTACCATTTCACGAAAATCAGTATTCATCTCTTCAGTAATCACACTGATATCCACTAGTTCTGTTTTAACCAATTCTATCAATGCCGCGTGTTTAATAGTTTTGGAAAAAGATCTGGAAGCATTGTCCATACTGATCTTTACAATAATATCTAATATTTTCAGGTGCTCTTTAGATATCTGCATATTCTATAATCCTTTCATCAGATTTGTGATCTTGGATTGTGAAGTTAAAGAGATGGCTCCACGGCCATAAATTATAATTAATATTTCTCCGTTTGCTCTCCAAAAATCCGGCTTTGAACAATACCTGTTTCAGTGTCGAGTGTAATCTGATGTCCTTTTGTGCCACCTAACCGGGACGCTTTTATCTTTATACCAAGCTGTCCCAGAATTTTCTGTGTTTCTAAAATATTTGATTTTCCTATATCAAATATTTCACTATTAACACTGAACATCTTGGCACCACCAAATATCTTGGCAGTAAGTACATTTTTCTTTGAATTGGCTTTGTTTATCATTAGGTCTAATAATAAAGGAATCCCGGTATCAGCATATTTACCTGGTTTGCCTTCCCTGTCATTACAGTTAGGCAGCATTAAGTGCAGCATTCCTCCAACCTTCTGTATGCTGTCATATAAAACTACACCAACGCAAGATCCAAGACTGGTTTTTATTGCCTTAGGTGACTGTGCTATCTTCAAGTCTCCAACACCTACGGTAACAATATTCCCGTTGTTATTTAATATCATAGCTTATCTTTAAATACCAGATTAGGTGTGGCTAATCTGATAAAAACATGTTCAACTCCGATCTTTAATCTTCCATCAGCACCCCTTGTGCCTCTGCGTTAAGAATGAATACACAATCATACAAACTTGTCCAATCGCCTTCAGTTCTAATTCCAAATCCAGAAATCGAAAAATATATCTAGTTGTGTCCCACAAATGCTTCTCTTACACCGGTGACATCCAGGATCAAACCGACTTTTCCGTCACCAAGTATAGCACCGCCTGAAATGCCTTTTACATTCTTGAACCTGTCTCCCAGGCTCTTGATTACGACCTGTTGCTGTCCAAGGAGTTCGTCAACCAAAACTCCATATTTCCCTTCAGCGCCCTCTACAACTACAACAATTGATTCCCATGGAATGGTCTTTGTTGTTTTAATATTGTAAAGTTTATGCAGGCGTACCAGTGATAACAGGTTTCCTCTGATGTTAATTACTTCACCCTGGTTTTTAACGGTGCTGATCTCTTCTTGCTTCGGCTGTAGTGATTCTTCTATAGAAACTGTTGGTATAATGTATTTAGTACCACCCACGTTAACGACAATGCCGTCTATTATTGCTAGTGTTAGTGGCAGTCTGATAGTAAATGTTGACCCCACTCCTTCCTGCGACGTTACATCAACTTTTCCACGAAGTTTCTCTATATTTTTTTTCACTACATCCATTCCTACGCCACGACCTGAAATATTAGTCACCTTGTCCGCGGTTGACAACCCGGGCGCGAAAATTAAATTGTATATCTGATTATCAGTCATTGATGATTGATTGCTTACTAGTCCTTTATCAATAGCTTTCTGTAATATTCTCTCTTTTTGTAGCCCCTTACCGTCATCCTTAATTTCTATAACGATGTTCCCGCCTCTATGAAAAGCGCTTAATGACACCGAACCTTCGTGTGGTTTACCTTTAGCAATCCTATCCTCTGCCGATTCAATACCATGATCTACAGAATTTCTGAGAATATGTACGAGCGGGTCAGCGATTTCTTCAATAACGTTCTTATCTAGTTCTGTCTCTTCACCTGAGATGATAAATTTGACTTTTTTACCTGATCGTTGAGATACATCTCTTACCAGTCTTGACATCTTCTGGAATGTCTGTTTCAATGTAACCATTCTCATTGACATGACCTGGTCCTGAATATCCTTGGTAATCTTGGTTAACTGTGAGAGGTTCTTGCTGGTACCATTATTATTTACTGACTTCATTTCTCCACAAATAAGGGTATTCGCGATTACAAGTTCTCCTACCAGATCAAACAGATTATCAAGTTTACCTGTATCTACTTTGACTGTTCTGGCCTGTAATTTCATACTTCGTTGAGTTTGTTGTGACTGTAACGCAGAATCTATACTATCGGCAGTTGTTGCACCACTATCGATGAGTCTTTCTCCTACTTTTTTGCCTTGTTGTTTCAGCGCATTATCAAGCTGTGGTTCTGTGATTATGCCCTTTTCAGCGAGGATTTTTCCTATGGGTTTCTGCTCACTAAGGGCCATTTCTATCATATCAGGGGTTGTTATTCCATCATCTACCAGTATCTCACCGATTTTTTTGTTTCCATCTTCAAGGGCTTTGTCCAATTGTTCCTGAGTAATTGTTCCTTCATCAAGAAGGATTTCTCCAAGGAATCCTTCTTTTGATGGTTCGGCGTCATCCTTAGCCCAGAAGTCGTCAGTCTGTTCTGAATTGTTGATATTTACTTGTGATTCTGTCTCTCTTGGTTTTGAATCATCGTTTAGTATAGATGTTATCCCGTCTACAAATGGCTGAATATCGATAGGCTGTTCTTTTTGAGATGTATCGGTACCAGTGATTTTCCCAAGTTCTATATCTACCCTGATTGCCAGATTGTCCCGAAGCTTTCTCAAAGCGTCTATTGCACTTAATGAAATGTCTATTATTTCCTGTGTAATAGAAATTTCACCTTTACGTGCTTTGTCCAGAAGCGCTTCCAGTTCGTGGCTTAGTCCCTGCATATCTGTTAGTCCGAGAAAACCGGCGCTACCCTTTATGCTGTGAATACTTCTGAAGATTGCATTGATTACTTCATAATCACAATTTTCATCTTCTATGCTGAGTATATTGCTTTCTGATTCTTCCAGATGGTCATGCACCTCTGACAAAAATTCCAGGAATATCTCTGAATCTTCCTTAATGTCCAAAGTAAGATCGTTATTCACAGTATTCGTTTCACTCATTTCAATCACATCCTTTCGTTCTGTCAGATTTTGAGGTTGGCAACAAGCGTATTGCCATTGAATTATATATTTTGATGTAAAGCATGTTAGTTACGTAATTTTATTTACTACCTGTTTAAAATAAAGTTGCTTGTTTTTCTTTAACCTTGAATTTGTCTATTTTTTGCAAAAGTCTTTCTTTATTGAAAGGGCTTACAAGGAAATCTCTCGCACCTGACTGTAATGACTTAATAACATCATCTTGTGTAGGTTTGTCAGAAACCATTACTAAGGGGATACCTCTGGTATATGGTGTTTTTTTGATATTCTTGCAGATTTCAATACCGTTTTGTATCGGCAAATTTAATTTGAGAAGTATCAAGTGAATTTTCTCTTTTTGTAAAATAGTAAATGTCTCCTTGGCATTACGGGTATCAATGACTCTGAATGGAGTATTTGTCAGGTATTTTTTGATTGTCCTGATATTTGTTATTGAATCATCTGTAACAAGAACATTTGTGGTTTTTTCATGAATTGTTTCTCCAAAAAACTCCTCTGCTGATTCAATGGGAAAGAACATATTGTACTTTCCCGTATCAAATCCTTTGATCAGCAGAAGTGACGAAAGGTTTAGATATTCATTAGAAAACATATCTTGTAAAATCTCCTTTGCGTTGTTCTTATTTATGGTGGTGCATGATGAAAGCTTCACATGTACAGGCTTGAGTAATTTATTTCTGAGTACGGTATCAATTATTCCTGAAAACTGTCCACTGAACTCAGTAACACCATCAGTACAGTCTGCGTCAAGATCCTCCTTTTCAATTTTTTCCTTTATCTCATTTTCATCAGAACCAAGCAGAATACTGCCAATCTTAATAGCATCCTTTAATTGTAATATAGTGTATATGTTACCATGATAAGATTCTTCGATTTCCGAATTAATTAAGAAGTAATTACCATCATTATTCTCTATAAAATCACCGAGAGTAGATATTGCACAATCAGGTTTTGATATACCAAAGTTTCTACCTAACAGGCTTGTGCAGTCAGCATTTAGTTTAGTAATTGTACTGTCCATTAAGTCTCTGAGCTTTGGCGGACAAATATTTGTTTCTAATGTTTTTACCATAATTCTTGAAGTTGTTTTGGTATTTGTTAAAAAATAAAGAACGAGATAAAATGAAAAGGAATAATCAAAAGCGTTTTCAGCCCTATCGACATCCGCCACCACTAACTACCGAAGTAGTAAGCTGATGGTTCGGCAAAGGCTTTGAATCTGCATTGGCTAATCTCCTCACCATGCTGGCCTTTGTCGAAGCGATGAAGGATCTAATCAAGGCGCCGTGTCTTAATCATTCTTTTTTACAACAAGCCCTATGTTAAAAGTGTCACCTTCACAAGAGAAAGGTGTCATCATCCATGAGTTCTGGCTGTTACATGTTACACCCGGAGATATCAATACATTATACTTGTCATTTTTATTACTAGTCGATGATATAGACAGGTCAACACCAGCTATAACAATCGGAACAGAGAGGTGCATTGCTCCAAATGATTCAAAGACCTTATTCTTTAAGGTACCGCCAATCATGTTAGTCAATTCTCCCATAGCATCCTTGACATCCTGATCTACTGAGGAAACTTCAATGCCTAACATATTAGACGTAATCTTCATTGCCATTTCTTTAGAACCAAAGAAAGCAATTATGCCTGAATGTTCACCGGTAAAGCTTATAAGTGATATTACATCGGTTGATATCATATCTTCCTTTTGATAGAACGAACCGTCAGACGTGATTTCAATCGGTATCATTGTCGCGAATACTTCATTAGTACAGCTGATAATATCTTCTACAATATTATCGAAAGTCGCAGTGATCATCACTATTCTCCTCTGTTTTTGTCAGATTATTGTATTGAAAGATAATTTCCGAGTGCGTCGCGCAGTTGATCTGCGGTGAACGGCTTTGTGAGATAACCGTCTGCACCACTATCCTTCGCTTCGCTTACTTTAGCGGCAGATCCCTCTGTTGTTACCATTACGACAGGTACCCTTTTCGCCATGTTTAAGGATCTCAATGTCTTGACAAATTCTATACCAGACATGTTTGGCATATTCCAATCAACCAATATCAGGTCTAAATCTCCAACAGCATTTACCTTGTCCAATGCTTGATTGCCATCTCCCGCCTCGACAAATTCATCAACAATTAGACCGGTTTCCTTAATGTTTCTCTGTATGATTTTTCTCATTACGGCTGAATCATCAACCAATAAAACCTTTGCCATTTAAATCCACCATTCCTTTCTTTATTAAAATAAT
>JANLHC010000216.1 GCA_024654465.1 Candidatus Scalindua sp. | reverse complement strand
TATTGAGGAATATTTATATGAGAAAGAATACTTTATCCCTTCAGAAATCGGTTTGAAAGATCTTCAGCCGGAAAATCTGAACCAGGATGATCATATCTGGCATGAAATACTGGAAATCAGTCACACACAGGAAAAGCCTACGGTAAATATCACTGCTGATAAAATCAAAGTTAATTTTAAAAAGGCTTCTCTTGAGGAATGGAATATACTTGATGCTTCAAAAAGATTAGGATTATTTATATGAGAAGAAATTGGACACGGGAGGAATTGATCCTAGCAATTAATTTATATTGCAAAACTTTTTTTGGCAGAATTCATAATAGAAACCCTGAGATTATCAAATTAGCCAAACTTATAGATCGCACACCAAGTTCAGTTAGCTACAAATTGGCAAATTTTGCCAGTATCGATCCTTCATTACAACGCAAGGGGGCTTCTAACGTAAGCAAGCTGGATATTGATGTGTGGAACGAATTCTTTAATGACTGGGAAAAACTTGCCTTCGAAAGTGAAATGCTTTTATCCAAGTATGATAATAACGACATTGCTACCAATATTGAAATATTGACTCCGAAAGGCTATGACCGTGAAAGTATTGTAAAGACCCGTGTTAAACAGGTATTTTTTAGAAAAGCGGTCTTAGCCTCATACAATTTCAAATGCTGTATAACCGGTCTTTCGCTTACTGAATTGCTTGTAGCAAGTCATATAATCCCTTGGTCAAAAGATGAAAAAAACCGCCTGAATCCAAGAAATGGGCTTTGCTTGAACGCTCTTCACGATAAAGCATTCGACAAAGGGCTTATAAGCATATCTGAGAAGTTCAGGATAATTGTTTCAAGAAAACTAAAAGATAGTGAGAAATTTCCTGAAAAGGAATTGATAAATAAATATGATGATCAGCCCATCTCACTGCCAAGCCGATTTCTTCCGGACAGCGAGTTTCTTTCTTATCATAGAAAAAATATTTTTAATTGATACCATATTCTAAAGAAGCTTAAAAGACTAGTAAAAAGGGATTTTCCGATTCTGGATGATCTTCTATGTTTTAAGATCGAAATATAATCAAAAAAGATCGCGCTCTCTATTTTTCTGTCAGGCAGGAAACACGGAGCATAAAGGCAACATGACTGAACCATTTGTCATTTTGAAAGATTTGACACTCTTCTTTCTTAAGTACAAAGTTCAGGCACTGTTGGTTAGATAACTTTTTAAAATCATATTATGATGCAACAAGGACTTTATGAAGAGCTTGTAAGTAAATTGATTTCATCTAAATTGAATGATCTAGATAGAAATGCTTTTTACATAAAGGAAACGGCTATTGACAAAAACGAAGCGGCAAGCATTTTATCACAATATTTATGTGATGTTATCAAGTTTGCCTTAAATTCAATTTCTGGTGACGGAAATATTGAAAAGCAAATCCATTTGTCTAACAAAATTATTTCTCTCTTACGAAATGAATTAAACAATGAGACATTTGATGAGGATTTGATTGCAACAGAAGCAAAGATTCTCTCCGCTATTTTTTCAAAGATTGACGCAAGGTTTTCTAACTTCGAAAAACACTTGAAAGAAATTACTCCTTATACAAGACTATCTCAAAGTGAATTATTCACTGGCAATAATGCTGGCATTTCGCTTGAAAGCGAAATCAAAAAGGAAATCCTTTCTTCAGATAAAATTAATTTTCTAGTTTCTTTTATCAAATGGACAGGAATACGAATTTTTGAAAACGAATTATTAGAATTTACTGAAAGAGGTGGGCAACTTAGAGTAATAACAACTTCTTACATGGGAGCAACTGACTTTAAAGCTGTAGAATTTCTCTCTGATTTAAGAAACGCAGAAATAAAAGTTTCATATAATTCGAATAATGAAAGACTGCATGCAAAAGCATACTTGTTTTGTAGAAATACCGGATTTCATACTGGCTATATAGGTTCGTCAAATATTTCTCGTTCAGCTTTAACTAACGGCCTAGAATGGAATATAAAAGTAACGACAAAAGAAGTTAGACATATTATTGATAAGTTTCGAAAAACATTTGACACTTACTGGCAGGATAAAGAATTTGAGCTATTTAATAAAACACATCATTCTAAAAAATTAAGAGATGCTATCAAAAGGGAACGTACAACAGAAAGAAATGACCCCTCATTTTATTTCAATATTAGACCATATCATTATCAGGAAGAGATATTAGAAAAACTAGAAGCAGAGAGGATCGTTCATAATCGTTATAAGAATCTAATTGTTGCTGCCACAGGAACAGGTAAAACCGTTATTTCTGCATTCGATTTTAAGCGTTTCAGAAAGCAAAATCCGGGTGCTAAACTTTTATTTGTTGCTCACCGGAAAGAGATACTGCAACAAGCTCAAGCAACTTTTCAAGGAGTCTTAGGTGATAACAACTTTGGTGAATTATGGGTAGATGGAATTGAACCAGAGAAATATGATACTGTTTTTGCTTCAGTTCAAACGCTGAACAACAGAATCGATTTATGGAATATTTCGAAAACATTTTATGATTTTATTATTGTAGATGAAGTTCATCATATTGCGGCTTTTAATTAGCGCCCTACGGGCGGACTTTTAGTCTTTATATTTCTCTGTACATTCCATAGTATGGTTATTACATCCAGGACATCCTAATTTTGGCAT
>JANLHC010000213.1 GCA_024654465.1 Candidatus Scalindua sp. | reverse complement strand
CTTCTTGTTCAACGGAGGAATGGTAATCCCATAAGGGTAATCCTTCATGCCGGACTTGTACTCTACCTGAACAGGCGGGACAGTACCCATTCGCCAGCGCCCCTTGGAGGTCACATTATGTCCCCACTTTCCAGAGGTATTGTTGTACATATGACAGATCTGGCATGTAGGTGCACGCATTTCAGGCCCACCAAGCGTTAAATCATTCAATCCCTTGTCAAATGCCCATGTGCCACCTTCCATAGCATAAATAACACCCATTTTTGAATCTTTGTATGTCTCAGCATCCGGGTGGTCTGCGCCCATGTGACACGAATAACATGCCTCAGGCCTCCTCGCCTCTTCAGCACTAAATTTATGTCGCGTATGGCATGCGTCACATCTCTCCATTGCGGGATGGCATTGGTCACATCCTATGAAAGAATAGCCCTCTCCTCTCCTGAAACCTTCTACATACCAGGGCACGACAACATTCGAAAGCCACGATGCTCTGTGGCTTGGCCTTCCATCCGCAATTTCTGACGCAAACTCCTCTACCTGCTGCCTGTGACACTTTTTACATACATCATCAGCTACTGGCAAAAACAATTCATCATGACTTTCACCATGACAGAAATTACATGTCACCTGGTCTATCTTTACACCAGATGCCTCCTCAATCGCCCTTGTCTTTTCCGCAAACTGAGCATTTTTCCTGGGATTTGCGTGAGTCGACGATCTCCAAGACCTGACAATACCCGGAGTTACCTCATCATGGCAGCCCATGCAATCTCCTGAAGCATATTCGCCAAACAGACCTTTGAAAGCGCTTAAATCCGGCCTTATATAATGATTCTTCGGGCTCCAGTACATATGGAGCGGCGTTGGTTTATAATAGTCAGCCCAAGGTCCACTACCCTTCTCAAGACCAACCCACTCCTCAAAACCTTTCTGATCTTTCTCCGTTGGGAAAACCAATCTTTCCGGAGATGGATTAACAGTTCCCTGCGCAAAGATTGCACCGCCACTAGATATCAGAAAAGCTACACAAATTAACAATATGACGCCAATCCTCAAATGCTTCATATGGTCCCCCCTCCCACGCTGAAATTATAAATCCACAAAGTCTGAGTAGATGAATACGCCACCTACGAATCTGAACTTAAGACACAATAGAAGATATATATGCCAAAAACAACATAAATCGTACGTCAAAAACTCTAAATACCTGCTCCTTTCGAAATGTATAATTATTTTACACGCGCAACATCCTTAAAATATTCCTTACGCATTTCATGTCTTTTTGGGATATGGCAGTTACCACAGATCTTAAAGTCAAAAGAGATTTTTGCCAGTTTTTGGCCCTCTTCAACATCACCTTTGTGCTCACCTGCCATAAGGTGGCTGTACACCTCTCCAGGGCCATGGCATCCTTCACAGCCAACACCCTCCTCTGAATATACCTTCTTATCTTCTCTGTATCCTGTCGTATGGCATTTATAACATTTCCTCTTATAATCAGCATTGCCGCTTTTGAAGTCAGGCTCTTTTTTTATCCTCTCAAATGTCTGAAACTTTGTCTTGCTCCACCTTTCGACGTGTTCCGGATGCATTTTTTTGTGGCACTTAATACATTTTTGCCTTCCAACATAAATCTGGTATTCACCTGTTGGACCATAGTAACTCTCAACTCTAAGCCGGTCTACATCTTCCGGATTCAATTCATGAAGCCTCTCCCACATCTTTATAAACCTGCCGGCGGAAGCAGTGCGGGATATCTCCATCGCCTTCCTGTTTGCGAGAGACCCTTCATGAGCACGCCCGGATTCAAGGGCCCTGCCATTTCCACCATGGCACACCGTGCACCCATAGATATCGAACGGAATCGGAAGTCCTTCCGGATGCAATTTAATCAATGCATCTTCGTCAACATGACAGGTCATGCATCTATCTACCCGATGCCCATTCTCCTGGTTACTCCAAAGGCCTACACCTTTGAGCAATATCTGCTTTATATCAAGCCTCGTGCTTTTCAAACTCTTAATCTTATCCGCCAACTCTTTTGCCTTTTTCGGGTCACCCCATTCAGGATTTGACCAGAACGCATAATCCTCTTCTGCCTTGGCGATCTTTGCCCTGATAACGGCCCTTTGATGTTGCTTCCATTCAGGATTATACTCTTTATAAAACCACACCACTGAAACACCCAGCATCAAGATAGCTACTGTGAACAGCCATATTAATTTTACGTATTGGCCTTTTGTGCTTTTTCCCGTGTACGTTGAAACGTTATGACTCATAATTAAAAGCTCAAGACTGTATCAAATATTTGAATTGATAGAATATATTTAACGTCAAACACATATCTCAGAAAAATTTTGATAGGAATTAACCACATTATTGCCATTAAACTTACAAAAATATGGTATCTTATAATGCCCAAAGTCTTATAAAAACTTTTGAAAATAAGCCTTGGAACGATTATACAAACACCGAAGTATAGAATGAAAAACGCGAACCCGCCGGCGATGTGAAAGTTCACCATCTCAACCATCGGCACAGCCTTTGCCACAGTTTTATCTTCCCATGGCCAGTAAAACACTCTGCCCGGGCCCCTGAAAAACTGTCCAATAATTATCAGGATATACCACATTGCATAACCAAAGCAGAAAGCAGAGACCGCAATCGGCCTTGCCCTAAAGGAGTACCTGCCAATACCGGTCTCTTTATTTGGGTCTATAAAAGGCAGGGTTATCAGGCCAACAAGCAATATAGAAGGAATTATAACCCCTGCCAGCCATGGATCAAAATATATGAGCAATTCCTGAAGCCCGATAAAATACCACGGAGCTCTCTCATCAATTGGCGTATTAGAGGGATTTGCTAATTCTTTCAGTGGTGCGTCCATATAAAGAGACCACACCATAATTATAAAGGTGAATAACAGCCCTGCAATAAACTCTATCCCAACAGAATCACGGAGGTGTTTGACTGTATAGTCCTGTTGTTCCGGAGTTAATGTTTCAAATCCTTCTTTATAATCACCAGTTGCATGAATATCCTTAACGTATTCCCATTCCCTCTTCGACATACGGACAATAACTTCATCCTGCTCATTCGATTTGTCTAGTGTTTCATCCATTATATCTTCCTCGTAAAACACAACCTACTAATTCAATACACAACCTGCAGTACAGTACGCCGAAATCAGACAAGAGTTGATAAACCACAAATAACAAACTACAAACAAGTTAAGCTGCCTCCGGCAGCGACTTTTCGCCACTAAGGCACCAAGCCACAAAGAAAAACTTAGTGTCTTTGTGGCAACTTTGAATTTCCTATACATTTAACTAATGTTTTACCAAAAACAGAAACCGCTCCGCTACAAATAGAAACGTTTACAGTGGCCCTGAAACCCCTCCTGCCCTTCTAATTCGCCAGAAGTGAAAACCCATTAAACCGGTTATTCCGAGGGGAAGCGCTATCGCATGCAAAAGATAAAAT
>JANLHC010000351.1 GCA_024654465.1 Candidatus Scalindua sp. | reverse complement strand
CTCAGGGTATCATGGGATTTCGTCTACTGAGTGCTATGGATATGGAGAGAGTAAACATGTCATTAAACAGATATATCGTGGAAAAGTTTATGAGCAGAGGGTGGATGCCGTCAAAAGGATAGAAGTGGAATTCGTTGTGCCGGATGATAAAGTAGACAATGTTATAAGAACAATTAGAAACGTTGCCGTAACCAATCATGGCGCTGATGGACGTATATACGTATTTGCAATGACTGACTCAGTCCATATTCATTCAGGCGAAGTGCATTTGGGTGATGCCAGTGAAAAGGAATTACAAGATGAACTTTGAGATACAATGCCGATTCCGTTTAGCCGATCAAAATATTTTTGTTCAATAAGCCAGCTTTTCAAGTTCCGGATAGAACTTCTCTTCTTCAAATGATATTCTGTCTGAAAGCGCACCTTTTATACCACTGAAATCGCCCGTAAACTCTTTACCGTCAACTAAAACTGATGAAGAGTACTTGTCAAAAAATGGTATTAATGCAGACTGGGCAATGTTGCCGAGTTCTTCCAGAAAATTTTGTGCTGAAGACTTAAAAGACACATCCGCATCCGGCTTGCCAATTGCTTCCTGTATGACACTGTTTTCTTCTCCAATATGTGACAACACAGCTTCCTTTAAGCTATTAAGCGCATCAATTCTCTGTTGTCCTTTCGACGAACCAACTAGTTCTAATAATCCTGCTATTGCCAGGTGTGCTGTTTTAAAAGTATCTACAGTTGATCCCATATGATTCTCCTTATTTTAACAAAATTACTCTGCATGAATATATAGATATGAAAACAGTGAATTCATGCTTAGGGTGATATTTATCTTTTTTATCAATATTACTTTACAAAGATACAGCTAAACAAAATCATGTCTTAAGCAACTTGATAATTTTATTGATACTCTCTTTAGCGTCACCAAAAATCATCAGCGTTTTTTTCTGATAAAAGAGTTCATTATCTGCACCACTGTAACCGGGACTTAAACTTCTTTTGCAAATAATTACTGTTTTCGCCTGGTCCGCGTTAAGTATAGGCATGCCATAAAGTGGACTATCTTTTTCTGACCTTGCCGCTGGGTTAATAACATCATTTGCGCCAACAACTAACGCAACGTCGGTATTTTGAAAACTATCATTAATATCACCCAGGTCAAAAAGCAGGTCATACGATACATTTGCCTCAGCAAGCAAAACGTTCATATGACCGGGCATACGCCCAGCGACAGGGTGGATTGCATAGCGTACATCAATACCACTGTTTATGAGCATTGTTACAAGTTCCTGTAAGGCAAATTGCGCCTGTGCTACCGCAAGCCCATAACCGGGGATGATAATAACTTTTTGAGCAGCCTCAAGCATTATTGATGCATCTTCTTCGGTATAATTAACAACCACGCGTTTATCATTATTATTGTTATTTACTGAAACAGTTCCGACTGATCCAAAGATAATATTAGTAATCGATCGATTCATAGCTTTGCACATAATCCGGGTAAGTATAAATCCTGATGCACCAACTAATGCACCACAGATTATGAGAATGTTGTTGGAGAGGACAAAGCCGGTGGCAGCAGCAGCCAGACCGGAACAGGAGTTTAGCGTTGATATTACAACCGGCATATCTGCCCCGCCAATTGGCATGACGAACAGGATCCCAAGTATTAAGGCTATTGCGAGGATGATGAGTAAACCTGTACTGTTGGCAGGATTGATTGTGACAATAATGCCCATAATCAGGAACAGGGCAAAAAGTAACATGTTGAAAAACCGCTGGGCCTTGAACACTACAGGAGTTCCCCTGATAAGTCCCTGTAGCTTGCCAAAAGCGACAAGGCTGCCGGTAAAAGTGATAGCACCAATGAACAGGCTTACAACCATCGAGATGATGACGTCGATCCTTATATCTCCGGACAGTCGATTGTATTCTGCTAATGCTACAAGTGCGGATGCGCCACCCCCAA
Organism: Candidatus Scalindua sp.; assembly: GCA_024654465.1. GTDB lineage: Bacteria > Planctomycetota > Brocadiia > Brocadiales > Scalinduaceae > Scalindua. Next base: position 955 of record JANLHC010000351.1, on the reverse strand, counting down.
GTCCGTTAAAGAGTGCCACCATCTGTGGAACGGCTGTCATTTGGATTTTCCTGGCTATTATGGCACCAATTGCACTACCGATGATTAGGCCAATAATTATTAGAGTGAAATCCAGTATCTCGTTCTTTGTTAATGTTACTACGATGGCTATCAGCATTGCAGACATTGCAAGCTGATTACCTCTTCGGGCGGTCTTAGGTGAACTAAGGTTCTTTAGGCCGAGAATGAATAATATGGATGAGAGGAGATATGCAAGCGCTATGGTAATATTCATCTATTATAGTTTTTCTTCTTTCCTTTCTTAAACATTTCCAGCATTCTGTCCGTGACCATGAACCCGCCGACAACGTTTATCGTGGCTATTATCACAGCGAACAACCCCAGTACTGTGCTGAGAGTCGAGTGGCCTGCACCTGCGCTTATCAGGGCTCCTACAAGCGTTATTCCGGAGATTGCATTAGTACCGGACATGAGTGGCGTATGCAGCAGGGGAGGGACCTTGGTAATTGTTTCAAACCCGACAAAGATCGCAAGGACAAAGATATATACTGACACTAAAAGTGTTTCGATCATGTATCAGCTCCTTTCCGGATTGCCTCTTTAACGTAATCGTTTACAATCTTTCCATTGTATGTAACACATGAGCTCTTTGTTATTTTATCTTCAAAATCTAGCTTTCTATCATCTGCCATGTACAAATGTTTGAAAAATTGCGTGATATTTCTGGAATACATAGCGCTGGCATCAATTGGGAGTGTAGATGGAAGGTTTAATACACCGCATATGGTAACACCATGTTTGCAGATGTTTTTCCCGGGTTCTGTGATCTCGCAGTTTCCTCCCTGTTCGGCGGCCAGATCGATTATGACAGAACCTTTCTGCATCTTCTTAACCATCTCTTCCGTTATAAGGATGGGAGCTCTCTTTCCAAATAGCTGGGCAGTAGTTATCACTA
>JANLHC010000347.1 GCA_024654465.1 Candidatus Scalindua sp. | reverse complement strand
AAGAAAAGGTTATATGAAAGCTTTTAGTTATGGTAAAATGTCACAAAAACTTACATTATAGAGTTGTATGCCTGAAATTCTACTTTGACACATGATAAGTGTCAATTACTTATTTTAAAGATCTAAATGACTGAATCAAAAAATGAGTTAGGACGTAAATTCATCGTTGCTGCTATCCAGTTCTGTCCAAATGAGGACAAAGCGGGAAACTTAAAACTGGCTGGCAAGTTTATCGATAATGCCGTTAAAAACGGTGCAGACGTTGTTGTCTTGCCGGAGATGTTTAACTGCTGCGGCCATACAAAGGTTATGGTCGAAAATGCGGAAGAAATACCGGGTGATACGATTAATGCTTTATCGGATAAGGCAAGAAAGCATGGAATTTATATAGTGTGCGGAAGCATATTTGAGAAGGTTGGCAAGAACAAGGTTTATAACACATCCGTAATAGTTGGACGAAATGGTGAAATAGTGGCAAAGTACTCAAAGGTCCATCTTTTTGATGTTGATATACAAGACAAGATAAGATATAAAGAATCTGAGAATGTAGTAGCAGGTGAGAAGGTAGTTACCACTGATATGGGAAACGTAAAAGTCGGTATGAGCATCTGCTACGACTTACGTTTCTGTGAGCTTTACAGGTCTCTGGCGTTAAACGGGGCAAAGATTATTTTTATCCCCTCGGCATTTACGTCAACTACCGGAGAATATCACTGGGAGCCTTTGGTTAAGGCTCGCGCGATTGAGAATCAGACTTTTGTCGTCGCCGCAAATCAGATAGGGATCAGCCCGAATAATATAACATGTTATGGAAAAAGTATGATAGTGGATCCATGGGGAAGGGTTCTGGCAAAAGCTGAAGATGATGACAATGTGATTTTAGCCGAGATAGATTTAGATTTATTGGAAGAGGTAAGATCAGAGATACCTTTATTTGAACATAGACGTACCGATTTATATTAAAATGGAGATTTACGCATGAAGTTAGTTTACGCTGATAATAACGCGACAACACGAGTTGATGATGAAGTCCTGGAAGAGATGCTGCCGTATTTTAAGGAATATTACGGTAATCCATCAAGTATACATTCTTTTGGAAGACAAGTGGCGAGCAAGATGGACCTCGCCAGAGAAAGAGTCGCAACCATTCTGGGGGCAGATACTTCTGAAATCGTATTTACGAGTTGTGGAACAGAGAGTAATAATTATGCCATACATTGTTCGTTAGAAGCGCATCCTGACAAAAAGCATGTCATTACGACTAAGGTAGAACACCCGGCGGTTTTGAATGTGTGTAAATATTTTGGAAAGAACGGTTACGAAGTAACAGAGCTAGGCGTCAATAAGGATGGAATGCTTGATCTGGATGAGCTGAGAGATTCCATAAAGGATAACACGGCTATTGTTTCTATCATGCATGCAAATAATGAAACAGGTGTGATATTTCCGATAGAAGAAATCGCTAAAATAGTCAAAGAAAAAGGAGTGCTTTTTCACTGTGACGCAGTCCAGGCAATTGGCAAGATCCCCGTAAATCTTAAAAACAGCCATATTGACCTTTTGTCAATGTCCGGGCACAAGCTTCATGCGCCAAAAGGCGTTGGCGTCTTGTTCATACGAAAAGGAGTTAGGATTAATCCTTTGATTATTGGTGGTCATCAGGAGGATAATAGAAGGAGCGGAACAGAAAACGTTCCTTATATTATCGGGCTGGGCAAGGCTTGCGAATTAGCGGAAGGATTTGTAAAAGAAGAGCAGACAGAAGTGAGGCGTCTCAGAGATAAACTGGAAAAAGGCATAAAAGACCAGCTTACTCATGTGGCAATAAGCGGAGAGAACAGTGAGCGTCTACCCAATACGAGTAGCGTAGGTTTCGAATATGTAGAGGGGGAGGCGACCCTGCTTTTGCTTGATATGGCAGGCATTGCGACTTCTTCGGGCTCTGCATGTACAACAGGCTCGGCAGAACCATCTCACGTCTTACAGGCGATGGGAATCCCTCCTGTCACCAGCAGGGGCACAATCAGGTTTAGTTTAAGTAGATTCAATACTGAAGACGAGATTGATTACATTCTGGAAAAACTTGTACCGATAATTAAAAGGCTACAAAGTCTCTCGCCTCTTTTTGAAGACTCACAGGCTTAAGCCAAAAAATTAGCCCCGTTACCGTACTCTGGTAACGAGGCTTAAATTTTCTTTATGATAATAACTTCTTCCGCAGTTAGAGAAAAACCTGCTTTTCTACTTACTCTTAATTATCACAAAGCGTGTATGCATACCTCTTCTTAATAAAAATAGAATGTCTTTCCCTTTCGCAGTACGTTTCAATGCATCTGTGAATTCTACTAAATTATTAATTTTTTCTCGATTAACTTCCTTTATTAAATCACCTTCTTTTACATCAGCCTGAGCAGCAGAACTGCCTGGCTCTACAGCAGTAACAACTACACCGGTTTCACCTTCAAATTCAAAACTTTTAGCCAATTCTTCAGTTAAGTCTTGTACTGATATACCCAGGTCATTACCAATAGATGGTTTACCTAAAGCAAATAGATCTGACGGCTGTTCACCTATTTTCACTGTTAAAATCGTTTCCTTTTCTTTTCTCAAGACTTTAACTTTAATCTTCTTGCCTACTTCGGTTTGCGCGACTATGTTACGCAGGTGATCAACATCACTTATTTCCTTATTATCATATTCGATTACAATATCACCTCTTTCGAAACCCGCTTCCTTGGCAGGGGAACCGTCCTGCACATCACTTATCAATACTCCTTCGGTAACCTCTACGCCAAATTGCTCTGCAAGTGACTCGTCCATATTCTGAATGGCAACTCCTAACCAGCCTCGAGTAACTTTTCCTTTATCAATCAGGTCTCTGAGTACCGCTTTTGCCATGTTTACGGGTATGGCAAATCCTATTCCCTGGTAACCACCCGAACGAGTGAAAATCGCGGTATTGATCCCTATAACCTCTCCATCGATATTAACTAACGGGCCTCCACTGTTTCCAGGATTAATCGCGGCATCGGTTTGAATAAAATTCTCATAATTTGCAATGCCGACGCCTGATCTGCCTATCGCACTGACAACACCGACTGAAACGGTTTGGGTAAGGCCAAAAGGGTTGCCGATTGCGATAGCCCACTGTCCTTGCCTCAGGTTTTCAGAGTCTCCCATCTTTGCCGCTATCAAATTCTTTCCTGTAATTTTTATTACTGCTAAATCGGTCTGTTCGTCTGTACCCACAATTTCTGCATCAAATTCTCTCTTGTCGCTGAGCCTAACCTTTAACTCGTCAGTATCTGCGACAACATGGTTATTGGTCAGTATGTATCCTGTTTCACCATCAATTTTTACTATTACACCGGAGCCAAGGCTCTGTGTTTTAAACTCTCCGTTAGGTGGCGCTTTTGGCGTAAATTTGTCAAAAAAATCATCGAACGGACCGCCCCTTCTGTCACGCCCACCTCCGCCATCACCATGTCCACGCCCATACTGATCACCACGTCCGCGCCCGTACTGATCACCATGATATCCTCCCGCAGCAGGATGTTTGAATACTTTTACTGTTGTGATGGAGACAACGGATAGTTTGACATCTTCCGAAACACGCGTTAAAGACTGTTCTAATTCTCTTGCACTTGTTGCCGCCTTCGCGTTACCCGTGTGTCCCAGGATCAATGATAAAGCAAACAGCGAAACGATAAAGGGTAAAAAGTACTTTTTGATATTTCGTTTTTTACTGTACACAAAAACCTCCTTTTAGGTATAAAACCCAATTAAATATAATAGTGATTTAACACATTCAAATAGTAGTATAATTCAATATCAATAGCAATATGATAATCGAATCCCATTTTGCTTAATAAAAAGTATTTCTGTTTCAAATCTATTTCTTGAGGATAGCGCCATTCGTAATGCTCTCGTGCTTACCGTTCTTAATCGTTAATTTGCCGTTTACCAAGACATTCTTGATACCTGTAGAGTAATTATGCGGGCTCGTAAACGTTGCCTGCTCTGCGATCGTTTCCTGATCAAAAATCGTTATATCTGCAAAGTGCCCGTCCTTTAAAATTCCTCTGTCTTTTAGTCCCAAAGTTTGAGCGGGGAACCCTGTCATTTTATATATAGCTTTTTCGATAGATAAGATGGAGGTTTCATTAACGTATTTTCTTATTACTCTGGAAAAAGTACCGTAGCCTCTTGGATGTGGTTTTCCGTAATTTAATACTCCCTTTAAAGAACGAAGAGAGCTATCGGAACCTACCATTACAGAGTCCCATTTCAATATCCTGGCAAGATTTTCTTCTGACATATTAAAGAATATAACGCTTACCTTACAATCTTCTTCATATAGAAGATCGAGAACAAATTCTAAAGGTGGTATTTTTAATGTTCTTGAAATTTGGTCAATCGTTTTTCCTTCATAGCTTCTTTTTTCTTTATTAAACACGGATGAAATCATTATGGTTCCCCAAAACTCCTGGCTCAGGTCTTCTTGCTTCATTTCTTTGATAATACGCTCTCTGCAAACAGGGTCCCCCAGCCTTTTTTTCTCTTCGACGTTTCCTCCCTCATATACCCAATCAGGCAAGATGATATCTAAATCGGTTGCCGATGCCGTATATGGGTACCGATCGCATGTGATTTTAATACCTTTGGCTCTGGCATTTTCAAGCAGACTTTCTATTTTATCAATTTTCCACCAGTTTTTTTCTCCCCATGTTTTAATGTGGGAAACTTGAGTATTTACTCCACTCTCTTTAGAAATATTTATAGTTTCACTTAAGGCAGCTTCTAATTTATCACCTTCATTCCTCATATGGGTGGCATATATGCCATTATATTCCCTGACGATTTTGCATAATGTAATTAATTCATCGGTCTTTGCGTAACATCCCGGGGGATAAACCAATCCGCTTGACATGCCAAAAGCACCTGACTCCATGGCATCTCGTAATTCCTGTTCCATTGCAGCAAGTTCGTTACTATCCGGTTCCCGGTCTTCATACCCCAGCACACAAGCGCGGATGTTGCCATGGCCAACCAGAAATCCTCTGTTTATAGAACTCTTTGCATTTTTTGCCCTTGTAAAAAAATCCTCAGCTGTTTGCCAGTTAATATCCAATCCGAATTTACTGAACCCCTTTTTTTTGTTTTCAAGTAATTGACCTTTTAACGGAAATGCAGATATGCCACAGTTCCCACAAATTTCAGTGGTAACACCATCATAGATTTTGCTTTCACTTTTCGGGCTGACTAAGCAGAAAAAATCACTATGTGAGTGGATGTCAATAAATCCCGGTGCTACAATACAGCCGGCGGCATCAATAACGTCGGAATCCGGATGGCTAATAATATTGCCTATATAAGCGATTTTATCGCCTCGAATCCCAATATCCGTAACTCTCTTGGCACTGCCGGTTCCATCAACGAGAATACCGTTTTTAATTATTAGATTAAAATCACGTGACATTAAAAATATTCCATGAAATAACGCTGTAATGAAATGTAAGTGATCATATTACTAAACTCTAAACTATGATATATTGTGAATTGAGTATTTCGACGATTTGCCTCTAACTAAAGCATGGAAGGTAAAAATACTATGTTATGAATGACGTTGTGCTGAACCTGAAGTATCTGTTATTCACTGAGCATTGAAGGTTTCGTGGAGCCAAGAAAAGAGTCGACATCTTTATGTAATAATTTCAAATCCTTCTTTAATGCACGGTTCTGAGCGGCATTGTGGCTTTTGTTGAACGTATAACATCCCGAAGTGCACACGACAAATATTAGAAACATAAGAGCGTTTTTTATTATTTCAAATGACTTCAATATTTTTTAGTAAAACGTAATTAGTACGTGCTTAACATTCTTTCCTTTTTCTTGATGAAGGGATTTTCATGCTTCTTCTATACTTAGTTACCGTTCTTCGCGCAATATCACCACCCATTTCTCTTAATTTAGCAGCAATTTCCTCGTCACTTAAAGGGTTTGACTTGTCTTCTTCTTTTACGATTTTTGATAATTTCTGCCTTGTCGCTTCCCATGATTCCATGTTGCCATCAGCATTCATAAACCCACCTGTAAAGAAATATTTCAACTCAAAAATTCCTTTAGGAGTTTGCGCATACTTATGAGCTATGGCGCGACTTACCGTCGATACATGTATCCCTACGGCATCTGCAACATCCTGCATCTTTAAGGTTCGAAGGGCGAGGGTGCCTTCTTCAAAAAAACCAGTCTGCATTTCTACTATCTTGACTGCCACTTTGTGCAGTGTTCCCTTTCGTTGTTCAATAGCATCTATAAGCCACCTGGCAGATTCGATTTTTTTGCGAATATAGCGCCTTGTGTTTATGTCATAACCTTTACCAACAAGCACGTCTTTGTAAAAAGAGCTTACATAAACACGTGGTAGATTATGGTCTCCTATGAGTGTGACTTCATATTTCCCGTCCACACACTCCACTTTGACTTCCGGCGTTACATATGGTATTCGTTCATTGCTAAAAAGGGAACCGGGTTTGGGATTCAGTGTCTTTATGAATTCTATTGCTTTTTTGATCAGTTCCAGGTTATATCCCAATTTTTTTGCTATAAGCTTATATTTCTTTGTTTCAACGTCTTCAAGATGATTTGAGATTAATTCCTTGATAATAATGTAATCAGAGTCTCGCTTGTCTAATTGAAGCAGAAGGCACTCTTTCAAGTTTCGTGCTCCTACACCAAGCGGTTCCATGCTTTGTACAATTTCCAGCGCTTTATTCGCCTGTTCAATACTTACGGATATTTCCAACGATTCAACAATTTCTTCCAAAGGATAAGCAAGGTATCCCATGTCATTAATGCTGAAAATCATGTTTTCGCAGATTGCCATAAGTGAATCATCTAGCTCCATAATCGATAACTGTCCAAGGAGGTAATCTTGAAGTGATATTGATCCTGCAGCGGTATTTTCTAATGCTTCCTGTTTGCGGTCTCGCTCCTCTCCACCATCACTTCTTTTTATATTTGTTTGAGAAAAGTAGTCTCCCCAATCATCTGCCATTTCTCCAAGCCTTTTAAATTCTTCATCCTCCTGCGCGTCTTCCTCGTTTTTACCTTCCGCAAGCTCATCGTCAAGTGTTTTTTGCTCATCTGTTTTTTGTTCGTCCTTCTCGTCTTCAGTCAATTCCTCTAATACGGGATTATCCATCAGCTCTTGCTGTACATGTTCTACTAGAGCTAACATAGGGAGCTGAAGTATCTCTATGGACTGAATCACCTGAGGTGCCAGTTTCATCTGTTGTCGAAGTTGCGGTGATAATATCGTGCCTATTTTCATATATTGTAACCTTGAAAAACTTAATTTTTTTGCATTAATTTTTCTACCATGAATTGCATCGCTTCTCCATGATGCCGCTTGAGGATGCGGTTTTATTTTTATACAGCTTTTTATTAAAACATATTTGACAATCCTGGTATGTTCATGCCACCTGTCATCTTTCCCATTTCTTCTTGATACATTTCCTGAGACTTTTTCATACCCTGAGATACTGCCGCTAATATAAGATCTTCCAGCATTTGGACATCATCGGGATCAACAACTTCCTTATCAATTTTTATAGATAAAAGCTCTTGCTTCCCGTTTACATGTACAGTTACCATTCCGCCGCCGGAGCTTGTTTCTATAATGCGCTCTTTAAGGCTGGCCTGAATAGATTCCATTTGTTTTTGCATGCTCGCAGCCTGTTTTTGCATTTGCTTCATCATGTTGCCCATGTTACCCATTCCCTTCATCCCTTTTCCTCCCTTACATTAACAATTGACCCATCAAAAAACTCGATCACTTTCTTCACCATAGGCTCATTTTTTATATCATCTGATTTTTTGCTTTTTCCTTCTTGTACCACACCATGTCCACTACTCTTATTCTCAACTACTTTAAAGCCATTTTTTGAGACGATGAATTTTACATGAATCTTCTTTCCCGTTACTTTTTCCAGACAACCGTCAATTATCCGCTTTTCTTCAGGTTTTTCAAGCCTTTCTTTGTGAACAAGGTAATTTTTTGGAACTTCCACAATCGCTTCATTGTAATCAATGTTTAATACCCTTGCATTTTTTAGTAGAGCCCAGGTTGTCTTTTTTTTTGTCTGGAGCTCAATCATTGCTTTATTCCAGATCTCCGCAAGGCTGATATCAGGGCTCGCGTTTTTATCCAAGACTACAGAATTCTGAGAAGGTTTTACTTGTATCTCGGGTTTTGCTGGTGTCGTAACATCGACTTTGCTTATGGATATTGCCCTGCCTGTATCCTCTGCGTTGCCGTCGAACATCTTTTTCATTCCTTCTATTTTATCTAAAACAGAGCTTAGTGGCCTTAAATCTTCCATAGTAGCAAGTTTTACAAATAAAACTTCCAGATAAATCTTCTGTTGGAGCAAGTCCCTGGTTTTTGTTTTAGCTTCAGAAATTACCTGGAACATATACATTAGCGTTTCAGGAGAAAATGATGAAGATTGTGTTCGTAACAGATTAAGATCACCTGACACAGTTTCTATAGTATCACGTTCCTTTTTACAAACTGAAACAAGGAGCAAATCACGAATATAAAGAAGTAGCTGATCAATAAAACCTTCTATATCCCTTCCGCTTTCCATGATACCATGAAATATTTCTATAGATAATTCAGGGTTTTTTTCAGTAAAACTATTAATTAAACCTGAGAGTTTCTCTTCACTGACGACTCCAAAAATATCGTAAACGTCTCTTAATGTTATTTTTTCATGACAAAAGGAAGCGAGCTGGTCTAAAATCGATTCGGAATCTCTCAATCCTCCTCTGGCATATTTCGCGATAGATTGGAGTACCTCTTCCTCTGCAGCAATATTCTCGGTTTTACAAATCTGTGCCAGCCTGTCACTAATATCAGGTATGGAGATGTTTTTGAAGTCAAACCTCTGGCAGCGTGACTGGACAGTGTCAGGCACACGGCTCGGTGAGGTCGTGGCAAAGATAAATTTTACATGCTCAGGTGGCTCCTCTAGCGTTTTCAAGAGGGCATTGAACGCTTCCTTCGTCAACATGTGTACCTCATCTATGATGTAAATTTTATGTTTTGAAACGGCAGGGGCATATCCCACATTCTGCCTGATATTTCTTATCTCATCTATACCACGGTTGGAAGCGCCGTCTATTTCCAGAACATCAATATCATTTCCATTTGTAATGCTATTACAGGTGGCGCATTTATTGCAGGGGGTGTCGGCAGTTCCTTTTTGACAATTGAGGGCTTTGGAGAGTATTCTTGCCATAGATGTCTTGCCTACCCCTCTAGGGCCGGCAAACAAATAAGCATGGGCAACACGATCTGACTGAAGTGCGTTTACCAATGTGGTAACCACATGTTTTTGCCCGACAATTTCATTAAATGATTTTGGTCGATATCTTCTCGAGAGAACTATATATGACATATCTTCCCTAAATTAGCAAAAACGGCCGTGCACTTTTATTCGATTTTCTTTCCGCTGAACTTTCCAGGTAGTTAGCTCCAACCAGGCAACCCCACGGCACATGAGTACAAATGCTTATGGCTGCTTGCTTCCGCATCTGACCAGATTCACATAGCCCCATTGCATGAGACCCAGCCTTCAACACCACTTACTTAAAAAGTACCAAAAGTCAGAAAAACCTCCAAAAAGCGATCGACCCTGCATAAGCGGTTTGCAGGTTACAAGGAACCGCTAGCTCCCCGTCTAGCACGGCCAGAATTTCAACTGATATTACTTAAAAAACTTAAAGAACATACAAAACCATTTTTATTTATGGCGGAGAGGGCGGGATTCGAACCCGCGAGGCAGTTACCCACCTACACGCTTTCCAAGCGTGCTCCTTCGGCCACTCGGACACCTCTCCAATCCGAGATTGAGTGAATGAGAATCAGACCTGTCTCAATCCGGGTAAATATTGTTATTGGGGAATGAGCCTCCATACTAAAACGGAGGGAGCGAGATTCGAACTCGCGTGAAGATTTCTCCCCAACTGGTTTTCGAAACCAGCGCTTTCAACCGCTCAGCCATCCCTCCACTTTAATATGGTAGAACAACCCGTCTGCCCGGTGTAAACCGGCCTGCTGTTTTAGCCGAGAGATCAATCGTTCCGACGTTTTTCCAGAAAAAATTGCTTCAAAAGCAAGCTACACTCATCCTCTAAAACGCCAGAGATAACATTCATACGGTGATTAAAACGAGGATCATTAACCAAATTTACGGTAGACTCACAAGCGCCGTATTTTTCATCTTTTGCTCCGTATACCAGGTTTTTGACCCGGGCCTGAACCAATGCCCCTGCGCACATTGTGCATGGTTCCAGGGTTATATATACGGTAGTATCGCTTAGCCTCCAGTTTTGGAGATATGCAGATGCCTGTGTGATGGCAATCATTTCAGCGTGAGCTGTGGGGTCTAATAACATCTCCCGTTGATTATGTGCCTTCGCAATTACACTATTGTTATAAACAATTATGGCTCCTACAGGGACTTCGTCCTTTTCAAAGGCCTTTTTTGCTTCAGCGATTGCCTGCCGCATATAGTACTCATGCGAACGGAATTCAGTTATCATGAACTTTACAACGAGAACTCAAACAGATTTATATGCGCCCAGCACGATTCGAACGTGCAACCCCCGGTTTCGTAGACCGATATTCTGTCCAATTGAACTATGGGCGCATTGTTCTCACTGAACATTTGCTATTAAAAACTGGCGCCACACAATGAGGCTTTCAATCAAAGCATACCAGTAAGTACGGCGATTGCCTCAATAAAACGATTCTAGAAAAACTCGAAGAATAAAAAATTTAATAATGGCGAGGCCGACGGGACTCGAACCCGCAACATCCAGATCGACAGTCTGGTACTCTAACCAATTGAGCTACGGCCCCCTGTTCTTCATTTACATGAAAAGCCATAAATCTTTTATCTCTTTTATATGATGGTGGGCGATATAGGACTCGAACCTATGACGTCTTGCTTGTAAGGCAAGTGCTCTAGCCAACTGAGCTAATCGCCCTTTTTAACCAGGAGACAAGTTTAAGCATTATGCGTCATTATGTCAATAAATTTTTAAAGCGTAGCGGTTACTCATAACGAACTTATCCTTGACTTGGCAAATAATCAAGCTTATATTGTATTTTTGGAAAAACAGATCAAAATTATATAAATAACTTTGCGATAATATTTTAGCAAGGACACTTTCAAAATGTACAAGAAAAAATATCTTTACACACTGGCAATCTTTTTCTGCGCATCTATTCTAGTTACTTTCTTCGCTATATCGAATAGCTGTTCACTTAACAAGCATTTTAACGAAGTGGATAGCCAGGAAAAAGAAGAGTACAAGTTTCGTTTAGTCGGTATTGTCTGTTCATACATAAATCGATTTTATGTTGAACCGGACAGAATAAAGCCTAAAGAAATGCTCAAAGAATCACTCTCCTGGCTTGAAAGAATAATCCCTGAAGTCCAGGTTAGCGTGAACGACAAATCAGAAAAAATTGAAATCCTGGTTGATGAAGCCTCTAAAGTCGTCGATTTTTCCAAAGTACGGAGACTAGGCGAACTATATAATACCTTGAACGAGGTTTTACATTTTGTAAACGATAATAAACATCACGAGATCAAAACAGAGGATATTGAATTCGCGGCAATTAATGGCATGCTTTCACAATTAGATCCTCATTCAGTTGTTTTTCCACCTAAAGACTTTGATGAGTTTAAAATAGGCACCTCGGGTAAATTTGGAGGCCTTGGAATGGTAGTTGGTGTGAGAGATGGAATATTGACCGTGATTTCTCCTATTGAAGGAACCCCTGCATTTAGAGCAAGCCTGAAGTCAGGAGATAAAATTATCGCAATTGATGAAGATTCTACGGTAAATATGTCACTACAAGAAGCGGTTAATAAACTTAGGGGCGATCCTTCTACTGAGGTTATCTTACTGGTGGAAAGCAAAAAATCTCAGACTAATAAAACCGTCACACTCATAAGGGAAATTATTTCAATACCCAGCGTTAGCTCGAAATTAGCAGATGGCAACATCGGGTATATAAAGATAAGAAATTTCCAGGAAGATACATCACAGTCTTTAGAAGAAGAAATTGAGAAGTTGACAACTGAAAGCGGCGAATTAAAAGGGCTTATTTTAGACCTTCGTAACAATTCCGGGGGGTTGTTAGGTCAGGCAATTGCAGTGGCAGACAAATTTCTTTCTTCAGGATTGATTGTAATTACCGTAGAACCAATGGGTAAACAGAAAATCCAAAAGGCAACAAAATCATCCAAAGATCTTAGCAAATGCCCGCTGGTTGTAATTATAGATGCAGGGAGTGCTTCCGGAGCAGAAATAGTTGCCGGTGCCCTGAAAGATAATAATCGAGCACCACTTATTGGTGATACCAGTTTTGGCAAAGGTTCCATACAGCAATTGATTGATCTGATAAACAGTGGTGCGGCGCTAAAGCTCACTGTAGGAAAGTATTTAACTCCGAATTTTACCGATATACAGTCAGTAGGAATTGTACCGGATATTATGCTTGTTCAATCACAGGTTTCAAAGGATGAAATTATATTATTCAATGAGAATCCGCATTTTAGAGAAGAAGATTTAAAGAAACACCTGGGTGAACATTCAGATGCAGAGCTGCCTTATGAAAAAGTCAGGTATCTTGTAAATGTTGATGACGAAACCGAAGAAGGCGAAGAAGAAAAAGAAAAGAAAATCAAAGATGATGATTACTACAAAATACCTGACTTAGAGAAAGATACACATGTACAATTTGCTAAAAAAATTATCCTTAATTCCCATCTCATTGGTAAAAATGACGATTTTTTAGACCAATTAAAACCAATTATTGAAGATTTCAAAAAAAGTGAGGAAACAAAGATCGCTGACGCCTTACATATCCAGGGTATTGATTGGTCTACCGGGGAAACAGCCGTTCCTCCATCGGTAACAACAACTCTACATCTCACGCCTTCTAATGGGGAAGTTAACGCCGCGGAAGAGCTGAAAATAGAAATCAGTATTACTAATAACGGTGAAGGCACCTTGTATCAGTTAAGAGGTATGGTGGAATCTAAGAACCTTCTTATCGACAAGCGTGAGTTTATTTTTGGTAAGGTAGAGAAAGGTGAGACAAAAACATCTTCTAAGACAATAAAAATTCCACAAAATTCCATAAGTAGAAAGGATGAACTTATCGTTAAGTTCTCTGAATTTGGTGGAAATGCTCCTGAAGACGTAAAAAGTACGGTATTAATTGATGCGTTGCCCGTGCCTGTATTCTCATATTCATATCAGATAATTGACGAAGGTGAAGGATTAACAGGAAACGGAGATGGAATTATACAGAGAGGAGAAGTCGTAGATCTGACACTTTTTGTAAAAAATATTGGAAAAGGCACATCTGAAAAGAACATTATTGCTTTGAGAGAGTTGAGCCAGAAAGAGGTCTTCATTGAAAGAGGCAAAATGGAATTAGGAGAATTACTCCCAGGTGAATCAAAATCTCTTAAAATTAAACTCTCGGTAAGAGATACTCTGGAAGCTGATGATTTTTCTGTTGATCTCACTATCGCGGACACCACCTATGGAACACGTATTTCCGGTAAATTGGAGTTTAAGGTAGACCTGAATGGTGAGAACGGGAAAATGCAGTTGGCGGAAAAAGCTCTCAACGTAATTGACGATTCCGTTCCTATTTACAACGGGAAATCTCCCTCAACGCCGGTTATTTCCTATGCGCGTAACGGAGCAACTCTTATGGCCGACAAAGAAACGCAGTCATGGTATCGCGTAATAATGCCTGAAGGCAGATTTGGATGGATTTCTTCTGATAAGGTAGAAGTTAGTGGGCGTTCTTATTCCCGTGAGGAGAAGGCCCTGGATCTGTTATTGCAAAACGTGCCGCCATTAATAGAACTTGATCAACAGAAACCATATGACACGTTCAGACAGGGGCACATATCTCTTTCCGGTACCGTCAGTGATGATAATGCTATAAAATATATCTACATCCTGGTAAATGAAGACAAGGTATTTTATAGGTCTAATAAAGACGCTTCAGAAACAGACAAATCAAGGATCTCTTTTGTCAGTGATATTCCGCTTAAGGATGGCCCAAACGTCATCTCCATAGTCACCAGAGACGATCAGGATCTACTATCAACAAAATCATTTGTTGTTACACAACTTCCTTCCTCGGAAAAAGATGAATCGTAAGCGGAGATACATTTTCTGCTGTACATCTATTCCACTATTATTAGCGGCATGTATAAATCCGTAGTAAATGCTCAGCCTTCTTGTTTTGTTAATTTGTTAACAAAATCCCTGATCACATCGAAATATTCTTCTCCACCCACGATATGTGTGTCATTGTGCATGGCTCCGGGGATGGTGTAAAATTCTTTGGGTTCATTAGCCTTCTCATATAACATCTTTCCCTGTTCAATTGGGACGAGTTCATCTTTGTCTCCATGCATGATGAGGGTTGGTACTTTTATGTCCTTGATCTTAGAGAGAGAGTCATATTTTGTTCTTAAAAAAAAAGTAAAGGGTAGGAACGGATAGAGCTTTTTCCCCATCTCTTTTATAGACGTAAATGGTGTTTCGAGGATCAGGGCACGGCATTTCTCCTTTACGGCAAGTTCAACTGCGACTGCACTGCCAAGGGAACGGCCAAAGAAGATAATCTTATCACTGTCTATGTCATTTCGTGAATGGAGATATGCAAGGGCAGCTCTTGCATCAATATAGGTTCCCTTTTCGGATATCTTACCCTCGCTCTTGCCGTATTGACGATAGTCAAAGATAAATACATTTACCGGCACTCTATCATGTAACATCTTTATGTTATCGAGCCTGCGGTTTATGTTGCCGGAATTGCCATGAAACCATAGGAGTGTCTGCAGGTCTGCATCAGGTGAGAATTTTTTCCCAGGGACGAACCAGCCGTTCAGATTCAGCCTGTCTTCAGTCCGGAATGTAACATCATCATACTCAATGCCATAAGCATCCGGAGTTGCGTGGTCGTTGCTTCTGCCCGGATGAAATATTAATCTTTTTTCTATGAATTTTGGAATGAGCATAATAGTAATAATATGGAGTGCATCATCCATGATGATGCGTATTAAAGCAGTGACACCCGCCCAACAAACTGGCGGACAGGCGGTCACTGCACTCCAAAAAACAAATTAATAAATCTTTTCAACATTCTAAATTATACACAAACTACACTATTTTCATACTAATGAAAAGGTACAATAATATAAATCTCAACCGAAATTGCCTGATCAGAACAACAGACTTATTCGTTTTATTATAGAGAATGACAGCTACAGTATCTCCCCTGTTGAGGTTTAACCTGTCAATCTCTTTGCTCATTGAGCCATCAAATTTTTCATGCTGAAGTAAGACCCTATCAACTTTAAAAAACCTATCATATTCTCTTTTTGAATCTTTTATTATAACCTTCAATGTTATTTTACCTTTCAGTGTGTTGA
>JANLHC010000211.1 GCA_024654465.1 Candidatus Scalindua sp. | reverse complement strand
TCTACATCTGAAGGTGCATCCACCATGAGGCATGTAGCCTTCTGGGTTTTCGGAAATGCAATGACTTCTCTTATATCATCAAGGCCCAGAAGTAACGTAACCATCCTATCAAGTCCCAACGCAATACCACCATGCGGAGGTGCGCCATATTTGAGAGCTTCGAGCAGAAATCCAAATCGTTCCTGTGCTGTAGTCCCATCGATATTGAGCAGGCTGAATATCTTCTTTTGTATATCCTGCCTGTGTATTCTTATACTACCACCTCCCAGCTCAACACCATTCAGCACCAGATCATAAGCCCTTGCCCTGACATCGAGCGGACGCTCTTCAAGATGACCCAGATCATCAGGATGCGGTGAGGTAAATGGATGATGGAGAGAATCGTATCTGCCCGCATCCTCATTATATTCAAACAACGGAAAGTCAACAACCCATGATAGATTAAACTCTTCTTTATTGATTAATCCATTACTCTTAGCAATGTTAATCCTCAGTTGTGAAAGCGCCTGTGATACCACACTCTTCTTATCAGCAACAAACAGGAGTAAATCACCGGGAGCGGCATTGAAACGTTCGATTATTTCCTTCTGCAGTTCGGCATTAAAGAACTTTGCAATCTGAGAAGTGAGTCCATTTTCATCAACCTTAAACCACGCAAGGCCCTTAGCCCCGAATTGATTAACAAAGGTTGTAAGTTCGTCTATATCTTTCCTGGAAAGTTTTGCACATCCGGTAGCATTAATCCCTCTTATCTGACCGCCCGATTCAGCTACACTTTTAAACACCTTGAAGTCAGATTTTTTTGCGATGTCTGTAATTTCCTTTATCGTCATTTCAAATCTCAGGTCAGGAGCATCACACCCGTATCGATCCATGGCATCCTTGTATGAAAGCCGTGGGAACGGAGCGGATATCTCTTTACCAAGCACTTCTTTAAAAATCTCTACCATCAAACCCTCTATCATATGGATAACGTCATCTTCACGTACAAACGACATCTCCAGATCTACCTGTGTAAATTCAGGCTGGCGTTGCGCGCGCAGGTCTTCATCCCTGAAACATTTGACAATTTGAAAGTATCTGTCAAAACCGGAAACCATCAAGATCTGCTTAAACAACTGCGGAGATTGCGGCAATGCATAGAACCGACCCCTGTTTATCCTGCTGGGCACAAGGTAGTCTCTAGCGCCTTCAGGTGTACTCCTGGTCAAAAACGGCGTCTCTATTTCAATAAAATCATTACTATCAAAGTACCGCCTGGT
The DNA here is from genome assembly GCA_024654465.1 of Candidatus Scalindua sp. Lineage (GTDB taxonomy): Bacteria > Planctomycetota > Brocadiia > Brocadiales > Scalinduaceae > Scalindua. Next base: position 2,074 of record JANLHC010000211.1, on the reverse strand, counting down.
AACCTGATACACTTTGTGCCTGGAGCTTAAATACTTCTGCATAAGCGGTCTTCTGAGATCAAGGTATCGATACTTGAGCCTTAATTCAGTTGAGACTTCGGTATCGCCCGTAATCTCAAATGGTGTTGTCTCAGATGTATTTAATATATCGAGAATATCAACCATCACATCTATATCACCCGTATCTAAATCCGGATTAGACATACCATCCGGTCTCTCCTCAACCTTACCTCTCACTGATATGACGTATTCCGATCTGAGCACTGAGGCGGCTTCGTGGGTCTCGGCATTATGTTCCGGATTAAATACGATTTGTGTTTTACCGTATCTATCTCTTAAATCTATAAAAATAACGCCGCCATGATCTCTTCTGGCGTCCACCCAACCCGAAAGCGTAATGTCACTCCCGGCATCCGCCTTGCGGAGTTGCCCGCATGTATGTGTTCTTTGTAACTCAGACATTTATATATTTCCTTTCACTATCTGTATAATCTTGTCAGTATTCTCCGAGAAATCTTCATCTCCCGTCTGCATGTTCTTCAGTTTAATTACCCCTTTTTCTATTTCGTCAGTACCCATTATGATAGTAAACCTTGAATCAAGTTTGTTAGCAACTTTCATCTGTGCCTTGGCAGTTCTACATTCATAGTCCATATCAACCTTTATCCCTCCCTGCCGCAACTCATTGAGTAGTTTGAAACAGTAATTCCTGGATTCATCCCCTATTGACACTATGTATACATCCGGAGCCAATGGAGAAGTATCAGATTTTGGTTTCTGATTTTCCTCTCTCGTCTTCAATAAGGCAATCATTGACGCTTCCATCCCGGCGGCAAAACCTACCGCACCCGTTGGCGGACCGCCAATATCTGATACCAAATTGTCATAACGTCCTCCCGCACAAATAGTATCTCTGGCACCCATCGCCGAATGTGTTATCTCGTAAACTGTCTTTGTATAGTAGTCCAGCCCCCTGACAAGGTGCGGGTCTATAGTATATTCAAGATTGATCTCTTCAAATGCGCCTTTCACGATTTTAAAATGTTCCAGACAATCATTACATGTATGGTCTTCGGTATTTGACACATTCTTACGTATCTCTTTACATTTTTTATTTTTGCAGTCAAGGACCCTGAAGACATTTCTATCGATACGCGCCTTGCAGAGTTCGCATAATTCGTCTTTATATTTTGAAAGTTCCTCTTTCAACACTTCTCTATATCCTGGTCTGCATTTCTCACATCCGATAGTATTTACCTTAACCACGTAACCACCCAGACCAAGCCGATCGTATACCCTTGTGGCAACCTTTATTGTTTCTACATCCAGCAATGGATCATAAGACCCTATTGCCTCTATGCCCATTTGATGAAACTGTCTTAATCTGCCGGCTTGAGGACGTTCTTTCCTGAACATCGGCCCGATATAATAAAATTTCTGAAACTTCTTTGTCTTATACAATTCATATTGTAAATACGCCCTCATTACAGACGCTGTATTTTCAGGGCGAAGTGTAATGGATGTCCCGGCGGAATCACCAAAAGTATACATCTCTTTCTCTACTATGTCAGTCGCTTCTCCAATGCTCCTTACAAAGAGGCGCGTATCTTCGAAAACCGGTGTCCTTATCTCGTGATATCCGGCTATTTCAAACTCTTCCCTCGCAGCGTTTTCCATCTCTACCCATAACAACCTCTCTTCCGGGAAGATATCTTTCATGCCCAATGGCGCTTGCACACATTTTTCGTTACTTTTTCCCATTTTATTCCTATAAAACCTTTACCGAACAAGTCGGAAAAGGAATAGTTCACCGCAAAGTCGCAAAGATCGCAAAGAAGATCAAGGGTATTTTGACTGAGGATATCAACTGATAAAGTGTAGGTCGGGTGAAACGAAACACACCCAACGAAACAACGGTGATGGGTTCACTCCGTTTAACCCATCCTACCCAAACCGATTTACAATCAAAATTTTTTATTAATTCTTGAAACTTTGCGCTCTTTGCGACTTTGCGGTGAATAATTATTTATTTATCAACACATTTTAACAAATACCGGAACCCTAAGGCTAAAAG
>JANLHC010000331.1 GCA_024654465.1 Candidatus Scalindua sp. | reverse complement strand
ACAAGTTCCTTTGCCCTTTTTAAAGCCTCTTTTTTTGTTGTAATCTTCTGTTCCAGTTGTTCATCCTTTATTGCATCCAGAATTTTTGCGAATATTGGGCCGGGTTTCAGTCCTAAAGCGATTAAATCATTACCTGTTATAAGGGGTTCGGGTTTTATTTCTTCTACTTTCAGCTCTTCAAACATATTCTGACAAAAGTTGTAATCATCAAGATTTGCAGTACTGGCAAGTGAATCCACCTTATATAGCTCTGCAAGTTCAGGGTAGCCTTCATGAGCGAAAAGCCTTTTTAGTTTGCTTATCCTCATTTCCTGTGCATGTCTTAGATAGAGATGCATTTTTACCAACCACGTAATACGTTCTTTCTCTGCATTCGACATTCTTAAACGTTCACATATCTTTTCCGCCATTTTAGCGCCAACACTATCATGGTTGTTAAACCTGATACGATCTGCAATCTCAAATGTTACGGGTTTTCCTATGTCGTGAAGGAGTACGGCCATTGCCAGTTCCCAACTGCCGGATACAGTTATTTTACCAGGACAGTGCGAAATGGAATGATGTTCTTTACTGGTATCTGTTGCTTTTCTTCCGTCTGCCAATTTTGTTAATGTGAGTAGAGTATGCGTAAAAACGTCACCTTCCGGATGAAAGTTTTCCGGTTGTGCTACACCCTTCATTGCCGTTACTTCCGGAAGTATTTCATGCAGAAGGTTCAGATCGTCCAGCGTTTTGATACTCGTATCCGGGTTTGGGCCGGTTAATGTCTTTCGAAGTTCATCTCTAATTCTTTCACTGCTCACGGTTAATATTTTTTCATGAAACTTTTTTATAGCCTCGGCAGTCTGATCCTCAATCTTGAAGTCAAATCGACATGCAAAACGTACGGCTCTTATCATTCGCAATCTATCTTCATTAAATCTTTCAAAGGGGTTTCCAATGGCCCGAATCAGACAGGCTTTCAGGTCACCTTCCCCTCCAACATAATCAAAATGCTTATCTTCAATCGGATCATAAAACATTCCGTTTATAGTAAAGTCTCGTCTTAATGCATCGCCCACGGCATCGCAGAATGTTACCGTGTCAGGGTGGCGCCCATCCGAGTATGTACCGTCAGACCTGAACGTGGCAACCTCAAACTCGAAGTCATTTTCCATAACCAGAACAACTCCAAAGTGAATGCCGATAGGGACCGTTCGTTTGAATATACTTATAATCTCATCGGGGCGGGCATCCGTAGCAATATCATAGTCTTCCGGGATGCTGCCCATCAGCATGTCACGAACACAACCACCCGCGAATAGTGCGCTGAACCCGTTTTCTCTCAGACGTTTAACTATGCCTATTGCAGTCGCTTTAAGTTGGTTTTTACGTGAGTCAAGATTAATTGTATTATTCATGATTCTATCGTTTGTATTATGCAGTAGAACTGCTTTTATTTATTTTGAGACCGACAGTAGAACTGTCGAACAGTATTAGAAATTCTCACGCAAAGCCGCTAAGTTCGCAAAGGGAAAAACTTATAATCTAAATTCTTGTATTGTCTTGGCAATCTCTGCGGCTTAGTGTGAGTAACCTTTTTTTCTCTGACCAGGAATGCAAGGCTTTTTGTCAATTTAGGACATATTTTGTCGTAGATATTATGAATCGGCAATGTTGCGAACATGTTCTTTAAACTTTTTTCCTCTCTCTTCGTAGTTTGCAAACATACCGAAACTTGCGCATGCCGGTGACAGCAAGACGATATCCCCTGGCTCAGCAACTTCAGAGGCCTTTTTGACTGACTCCTCCAGGGATGCTGCCATATAAATCTCCGGTTTTGTCTTTTTCCCTGTTATGTCTTGAATAAGTTTCTGTATAGTTTTAGCGGTATCACCGATCAGGATTACGCATTTTGTATTTCCTGCACATTCCTGTGCAAACCGACGAAGACTGACCTGTTTATCGTACCCTCCCGCAATTAATATTGTTGGACTATTAAACGCTTTTATGCCTGTTATCGCGGCTTCCGGTGTAGTTGCTTTTGAATCATTGTAATATTGTACTTCGTTGGTAGTGTGTATGTACTCCAATCGATGTTCTAATCCTGCAAACCCTGTAATTGCATTTTTAATAGACTCCACATCGGCATGCATTAAGATTGCTGCGTATGATGCCGCCATTATATTTTGCCAGTTATGAATACCCTTTATGTTAATTTGTGTTGAACAGGGGATAACGGTGTTTGTGGAATTATGATTAATAATAATTTCGTTATTTTTCAGGAAGGCGCCATGCTCCAGTTCTTTTGTTGTGCTGAACCAAAGATGGCGCCCTTTAGTTTCACCTTCCCATTTTTTCAATATCGGGTCGTCGTAATTCATTATTGCGTAATCACCCTCTTGTTGATAGTGAATAATTGCCTTTTTAGCACCTATATAGTTTTCCATAGTTTTGTGCCTGTCAAGGTGATTTGGTGCTATATTTGTTATGATACTTATGTGTGGACTCATTTCTATCCTAGCGAGATATTCAAGCTGAAAACTTGATATCTCGAGCACAACGACATCATCTGTTTCTATTTCTTCAAGATTTTCCAGTAATGAAATACCTATGTTTCCGCCAACCCATGTTTTAATTCCCGCTTCTTTCAGCATCTCTCCCAACAACGATGTGGTTGTAGATTTTCCATTACTTCCCGTAATCCCTATTACGGGTGCAGGACAAAGCCTGAAGAACATACTGAGTTCAGAATCGATAGGTACACTGGTTTCACACGCCATTTGCAAAAATCTTGAATCATTAGGTACAGCAGGACTGACAACCAGCATGTCCACATTCACAAAATCTTCTTCATTGTGTTTACCAAGTCTGAACTTGACAGGCAGATCGTCAAGCCGTTTAAGAGACGCGGATAGTTCTTCAGCACTTTTCAGGTCGGTAACTGTCACCTCCGCACCCTGAGAAGCAAGGAACCTGGCAGCACCAACGCCACCTCCAAATAATCCCAATCCCATCACAGTTACTTTTTTACCCTTAAAACTCTCTATTTTCACAGGCCTTTTATTCATGATTTATCAATTTCTACAAATAAATTTCTCTTATTAAAGCAGATGAACATAATCTTTCAAATAAATAAATCCTGTATTTTTATGAGCCTCAATACTATACTAAACAAAATAATACAGTGGATAGTATACTGATTATTTACGTTATTAATAGACTCGATTCTATCTTAATCTGAGACTTAATCTGAGAAATGAAACATAATAAAAGTTTCATAGCAATGTGAGTAAATAAATGGATGAGCAGCTGGAATTTATGAAGTTGATTGCATTTCGGTTGGATTCTGCAAGTATTCCTTATATGATGACCGGTTCGATGGCGATGGCAATCTATTCCATGCCGAGAATGACCCGTGATATTGATCTGGTTGTTGAGGTTACGTCCATAGATGTTGACAAAATTATCAGTATTTTTTCAGAAGACTGCTATATTGATCAGGATAGTGTCATGCAAGCGGTAAGCACGCATGGAATGTTCAATATTATTCATAATAACTGGATGGTCAAGGCGGACTTTATCATAAGAAAAAACGAGGACTACCGCAGAGAAGAATTCGCCCGGAGACAGAAAATAAATATAGAAGATATGACTATCTCTGTGGTTGCTGCCGAAGACCTTATTTTATCAAAGTTGATCTGGGGAAAGCGTTCACAATCGGAACTCCAGCTTCGCGACGTATGTCAGATGGTATCTACTGTTCCAGACCTTGATTGGAAATATATGCAGAATTGGGCTGATGTTCTTGGGGTTGACGACCTCTTGCGAGAGGTGAAAGAGAATGAGTGATACTCCAACACAAATACAACTACGGTACAAACAGATGCTTATGTCTCTAACACCCTCAGAACGATTAAGGATGGTGAGTAAAATGTATGACTCAGGCAGAAAGCTCGTAATTTCAGGAATACAAAATGGAAGGCAACAACTAAATTCCGCTCAATTACGTGGACAGCTTTTTCTGCGCATGTATGGAAATGATTTTACGGCTGCTGATAGAAAGAGAATTATCAATAAAATCCCTGACATGCAATTGGATGTAGATACATAAGCAGACGGTCATTACGGCCATGGATAGTGTATCAGTGGAAGCTCTTAACTACCCGACGTAATCATGTCTGTTTTGATCTCTTTTTGGGAGCCTTCGGTGTTTTCTTTGAAAAGCACTTGCATTCCACTGGAGGTTTTGGTGGATAATTTGGAGTCAGCATCTTCATAGATAATAATACCTTCAACATCCGGCAGCTTTTCTATGAGGGCCATACCCTTCTCCAATCCCAGAACAAAGACCCCTGTGGAAAGTGCATCAGCTCTGGTCGCATTGTCTGTTACTATTGTTACGCTCACAATGCCCTCAACGGGTTTGCCCGTTCTGGGATCTATTATGTGTGAGTATCGTTTTCCTTCAATAGTAAAAAATTTCTCGTAGTCACCGGAAGTGGATACGGCTTTGTTCTTAATTTCAAACGTACCAAGAAGCCCCTTGCTCTCTCGTGGATGTTGAAGCCCTATAACCCATGAATCTTTCCCAGGTGGAGTTCCAAATGTATAAATATTCCCTGCGAAGTTTATAAGCGCTGAGGTTATTCCGTTTTGTTTCAGCACGCTGGTCGCCCTGTCAACCGCGTATCCTTTTCCGATTCCGCCCAGATCAATCTGAGTGCCTGGGTTTTTGAAGAATACCGTCTTTACCGTTTCCGGGTTCTTCAAGAGTGATTTTATTGCTTTTTCTTCAATAATAATATTTTTGTAAGAAACTGATTCAAGTACGGATGCCAATTCTTCTTTGCCGGGAATTCGCCCCTCATTCTTAAAAAATCCCCACTTTTTCATGAGTGGGCCAATTGTAATATCAAAGGCACCACCAGTTATTTCGCTATACTGTAGAGATTGTTCAATTACATTAGCAAGCTCTTTATTACATTCGACAGGTCCTGTAGAGGCATTTTTGTTAAGTTCTGAAAGCACGCTCTCATTTTTATAATTGCTCATCAGGTAATCAAGCCTGTTTATTTCCTGGAAAACATCATTGAACGTTTTTTCGGCTATGTACTTATCAGCAGCATAGATAGTGAGCTCAAAAACGGTAGCCATGCTTAAGATGGCTTTTTTAAAAAGCGTTAATTCCTGTTTCTGTCCTGTGCCGTCTTCGTAGCCATACTTTATCTTTTCCAGGGAGGCAATTTTGTCAGCGTTTTTGCCGCTTAAATAGAATTCATCAATCACGGCAAGTATCTTTTTCACTCCCTTACACATGGTAACAACAGACATGGTTGCGCCTGAGATATTGATGATGTCCTTATTAATTCGTATTCTATTTTTAAGTGACTTGCCTTTAAACTGGTAAAGGAATCTCTTCTTCGCAATCTCCGAACCTCTGCTTTCCCTGTAAACGAGGATAGCTATCTTGTCGATCTTGCCCTTCAGATCTACTGATACTACGAATGTATAAGGATGAAATTTACCTATCTCTTCAGTGATTATTGCATATCCCGTTACCTCGCCTGATTTAATACCCATATAGACAACAAAAAAATCTTCATAGATTTTCCTTTTCAGCGTGTCTTGAAGTTGGTTCTTTTCCTCTTTTGTAAGGGGTATTACATTAAAGAGAATCTCATCACAATGGGGAAACACCTCACGTAATGCCTGTTCTTCTGTCAAATAAACCTGAGATATATAATTGTCTGTTTGCTTCTCGTCAGAAACAGCCTGTGCACAGCACGGGGGCACAATCTCAAATACCAGTGCCAGTATTAATACTATTGTTGAATAAGCGTTTGCATTTTTTATTTTCATGAGTTTCTTAGCCTTCTTCCAGGAGTTCTTCAGTTCTCCTTAATACCTCTTCTTCTATCTCTCCAGTAGATTTCACCCTCTCCCATCTGTATGCCGCACTGCCCCCCCTGGGTTTTTGCTGGAGTTGGCATCTTACCGTTACAGAACTTGCTATAATATTGCCGGAAATAGTGATGGTAAGTCGATATCTTTCTTTCCAGTAATCTTCCAGAAACCGATCCGTTATTGCGCTCCTGGCTTTTCTTGTTTGTGAATAACCTTCAGCCCAGCCGGTTTTAATGATGCCCTTCTCCTTATCAATTTTGTCCAACGGCATATTCCCAAGCGCCATGATAACGGTTGCCCATACATGTTCAAAGTCATCATTGAAAGTCCTGGTATCTTTAGGTAATTGTGCATGGGTCGCACCGTAATCAGACTGGTAGCTTGAAGAACGACCGAACAGAGAGCATCCAGTTAAAAAAAACAGCAAAATGATCAAAAATACTTTTGTAGTAGACATAATATTGCAATTGAGTCTCAAGTTCCAAGGGGGATTATAGTAACAAAGATTAACCGTTTTTGTCAAGCAATTATTGGGATTTGAGTGTGGTTAAAGGTTCGGCAGAATTGGATATACAAAATCGGGTGGCGATAAAGAGGGGAATGGGTGCACTGCGAAAGGAGAAGGAGAAAATGTCAGTGCACCCATTGTGTAATTTATTTAAAAATCATCAAACGTTGTAGTATTGTTAACATGCGAAATATTCAATTTGTTCCTTTAAATTATTGTTATTTTTTTGTATTTCAAAAAAAGAAAATTTATTCTAGATATAGAGCCTGTTGCATAAACCACGAAACAGAAGCTTGCTATGCTATATATAGTAATGTCATTGGTGTGTCGGTACCGCATACAGGCCACTCTTTGGTTTGTGCAACAGGCTCTATAATTATTAATTATTCTCAGCTTTTGTGACCAGTAGCTATTAGGCTTTTATAAGTCCTGTTCTGATTGAATATTTTACCAGACCGGTAACATTACGTATGTGAAGTTTGTCCATTACGTGAAATCTATGTGCTTCAATAGTCTTTGTGCTTAATTTAAGCAAGTGAGCAATTTTCTTGTTAGTATTGCCTTCTGCAACTAGCTGTAATATCTCGCGCTCTCTTCCGGTAAGTATGTTGAGGCTGTTAAAATCTTCCGACTCTGAGTTTACGTATCTTAGATAGTCTTTAACAACCACCCTGGAAATCGGAGGGCTGAGAAATATATCACCCTTTTTTACCGCGTTTATTGCTGAAACCAAGTCGGAGACTGCAAAATCCTTGAGTAAATATCCGGAAGCACCTGCTTGAAGGATTTGATGTATATACTCTTTATTATCATGTGCCGTTAGGGCCAGAAGTTTGATCTCAGGGCTTTTCTTCTTGATCTGACGTGTTGCTTCGATTCCATTGAGGTTCGGCATGGTGATGTCAATCAGGATTATGTCAGGAGTTAGTTCGCCGGCTTTTTCAACGGCCTGCCTTCCATCTTCTGCCTCTCCAATGACCTCAATATTTTCCCTGACATCGAGGAGAGCCCTGATGCCCTCCCTTACTATAGTGTGATCGTCAACCAGTAACACTTTGGTTTTGTACATTTTTCGTAATTTTATCCATAAATTAAGTTAAAGTAAAATCCAGGGCTTGAATTTTAGGCAATTACAAGCCCTGGAATGGTTAATACAAAATAATGCTATTATTCTAATACCGTAAATACAGTCATCATACCGGCACAGTAGTAAAAAAATGATGTTTCCATTCATCGAATTGCAGAACCAAAGGGAAGAAATTGCTCCTTCCCTTTGGTGTCCTCCTTATTATGGTAGTATCAGTAAATAAAAATAGGAGCAGCCCAGCGATAAAGGGTGGGAATCGTCAGGCTGCCCTGGACGAGACTTTACTCTTCAGTATTGTCTGCGGCTTAATCTGCAGAATGAACTGGAATAGGAAAGTCTTTAAATGGTGAAGGTGTGCCTAGTGGAACATTCAGAAACAGCAGTACCATTCATAATGTTTGCTGGGTCAACAAAAGCTTTTGCAGGCTGTTTACGCATTTTGACGCCTGGTTTTACTTCAGTAGGGACCTCAACTCTTGAAAGACTATGGCAGGTCTCACAAGACTGATTTCTGTTTAATGAAAGATTAATATCTTCAAATAGTGCTTCTCCCAGTTTGCGTTCTGCACTACCGTGTCTTCCAGAACCCCTACCATCCTTGTTTCCGGCAAAAACAACATTCGTCACGCTAATGCATAGCAGAAGCATTACCATAATGAACATAGTACTTCTTAAATAATTTTTCATTTCTTTATGAACTCATTTCTAAATCTTTTAAAAAAATGTCTCTAAAAACAGTTATCAAAAACATGCAAAAGGGAGAATCCTCCCATATTGCGTTTCCGTGCCTGGCTATCAGTTATAGCTTACCGGGCGAAGCTGATAGCCTTTTTTATAGCATAAAAGCGATTGAGAATCAGTCTCGATAGCTATGCAAAAAAAATTAAATCTTTCCCTGATTATTTTAACTCTATCAATTATTTACTATATATTCTGTTAATTATTCAACAGGCGATGAGGTAACTTTTTGTATATCGATGACCATGATCGTTTTGCAAAGACAACGGGAATGTTACAGTCCTTTGCCTGTTTCTTGGTTACATTCGCCAGATTGTGGTTAACATAATCATGCAGCACGATAATCAGGTCCATTGTCATCGGCATGCCTCTCTTAATGACGTTTTTATTCCTTCCGTTCATATGCCGGATATCGTCTACGCCGATTTTTTTTAGTTCCTTCGGTATACTGCCAAGGTGATCTCCACCTACTATTAATACGGACATGTTGTTTTGCCTCCTATAAAAAAATTTGAAAAAGTGGTAAATGTTCAATGGCTTCTGTAAGTAAATTGTTCATGCATATTTATTACAAACCTCGCTTTCACGAGGATTCCAGTCCTGGGCCTTTTACCCGTTATTACGGGATACGGGAAACGGGAATCCGGAAAGCAGAAAGACTAGATTCCCGCACAACAGACTGCGGGAATGACAAATATTCTGCAATTCATCAATTGACGAGACTTATCTTCTTGCTCCATCCTGTTTTCGTTACGGATATCTTGCCATCCTTTGCCAGCCAGCCAATGCCCTGATAAAAGAGTGATTTTTCCATTCTCAGCAAAGATCTTAGCTTGCGAAGCATTTTTTCTATTTGATATTGCCGTCATAAATATGGTCTGGGCTTGTTTTCAGTCGCCTCATGTTTCTTCAAAATAAGTCCCTGTTAATTATTGATTAAACTATATGGTAATTTTTGTATATTGATGACCAAGGCCGTTTTAAAGACAACTGGATTATCACATTTTTATGCCTGTTTCCTGGTTACGTTCGCCGGATTGTGGTTAACATAATCATGCAATACTATAATCAGATCTATTGGCATCGGCATTCCTCTCTTAATACAATCCAAATCCATTTTGCAACTACGTCTTCTTTCTCAGGTCGTATGTTATTGATCCTGAAACGGCAAGCACGTTTTGGGACTGAGGATGTCTTTCTGCAAGATCACTAAAGAAATTGATCGCCCGGTCAGTTTTTCCATACTGCCGTGTTAGACCGAGATATCTCTTGCAGATATCGTCAAAGGCCTTATTGTCGACTTTTCGCTCCATATATTTCTCAAGTATTGCAAGATCTCTATTCAGGTGTTTATCTTTTAGAGAAGCCGCCTTTTTTGTAGAGTCTTTTTCCGCGCATCTGCCAGAAAGGATTTTAACCGCGTCTTCCCCGTTTTCAGTTTTTCTCAATACCGGTTCATCTGCATGGGAAACAGATGTAAAAACGAATGACAAGAGAAATAAAATTACTATAAATATTTTTAAAGACATATACTCCTTCTCCTTATTCTGAAATTAATAGAAACTTTAAAATACTTTACTTTCACATACCTTGTCTTCCAGACAGTATTTAACCAATTCGCAAAAATCATAGTCACCAATTGTCTTTGAAATTACCGCATTTACACCCATAAGTTTTACATCGTCCGGCTCAATCGGCAGATAGTTTGAACTCATTAATATTATCGGTACTTTAATAATACTATTTATCCTTCTTATTACACCAAGACCGTTCATTCCTGGCATGTTGAGGTCTGTTATTACAAGGTCAAAGCTTTGCCTCATAAATAGTATTATGCCGGTGGCGCCATTATTTGCGGTAGAGACACGGTAGCCTTCGTCCAGTAATAGCTGTTTAAAAATTTTAAGCATCTCTTCATTGTCGTCTATGATCAGTATGTTTTTCATCTTATAGTTTCCTTTCAAATAAGTTTCGGCTTGCAAGCTGATTGATGAAACATGGGCATTAATCAAATCTGTGCAAATGAGTCTTAGTCTCAGTATTGAGTTAAAAAAATCTATTGCTATGTTAAAATGCTGTTTGCTCTATTCGATATTGCCGTCATAAGTAGGGTCGATCCGGATGAGTCGTTGCACAATTTAAATAACTGAGGCCGATGCGTTATACGGGGAGGTGTATAACGCATCTTTTTTTACCTCTGCCTGAAACTCAAACAAAATGGTCATTTTTATACCTCAGTCATAATTGGTTACTTATGCAGAATTCAGATTAAAAATATGTGGCAACAGAAAATAGCAGAACATTATTTGTCTCGTCAGTTATGGCACGTCCACTCTCCCAGTTAAACTGGTATTCCGCCTTAAATACGGTATCCTCGGTATACCTGAAATTAATTCCAGGCGTTAACCTTGTCCTGGTTCTTTCACCATTACCATTGCCAACAGTACCCAAATCGATTTCACCCAATCTTACTACGCCCGTAAATGTAGAGTTCTCCGTAAACACGGTTGGGGCAAGGTCCTTAAGGAATTGCGGCATGAAGTGGTATCTCGGCTCAACATAGTAACCGAATGAATCACCCGGCAACAAGTCACTCACTTGTGCTCCTGTCGCAATAACACCGTCTCTATTAAAATGAGCACGGGCCATCTCCCCTACCAGTTCAAACGGGCCTCTCTGGTATGTCCAGTCGAGGGCCGTTATGGTCAGACGGTTCCTGTTTCTCTCGTCAACAGTGCCTGTATGGAAAGAACCTCCGATTTCTAAACCAAGAAACGGGCTATAGGCTAAACGGCCTACTATCGCAAAATTAGTATTATTATCTTTAGAGTAGCTGCCTCTTGAATTTCTTATATACTTATCAGGATCGGTAGTGGATCGTGTCCCGTCATCCTCAAGAGCCTGAAAGCCGTTGACGGCATATATTTCATAGTCAAGTTTTGATATTTCCGTTGGATAAAACGTTCCGAAAAATCCCATACCGGATTCGCTAAGAGTAGTGGGTATTATATTTGTACTGACCATAGGCCTCTCGGTAAGGTCTTGAAGGGGCGAATCATGGACAAGGTTAAACTTGCCGAGAGGACTCAGGATTACACCTCCGCGGTAATTGAACCAATCCGTCATAAGAAAATCTATCGTTGCGAATTCTATATCTATCCCTCCATCACCAATTGCGATGTCGCCACCAGTAGCTGAACTAGGACCTCCATGTTCAATTTCAATTTCCGTCGCAAACTTGACCCGGTCTGAAACATCCGAATATATGAATGGAATGAGGCGATGTTGGTCAAAGGTTGTGTCCTTTCCTTTTTTCTTACCCTGTCCTTGGCTGAACTGAAGTTCGTGGTCCATGTAACCACCTATATAGGTATGTCTACCAAACCTGCGTAAAAATGGTTTTCCATATTGCCTGCCAAATACCGGTGCAAGGCCCTTGTCTACAAGATCCTGGGATTTTTTAGCCCAATAGAAGTCGTCATCTGAGGCCGTCGGTGCAGTCGGTGCGGAAATATTTTTTATCTCTTCCCTCATCGACATGAGTTCATCAGTGGCTTCTGTCTGCTGTTTGAGTTGTCCCTTCAGCTCATTAAGCATCTCTTCCATCTTATCTACCTTTTTTTTCAAGTCTGCATCAGACCCTTGCCCATACACACCCGGGCATACCGCGCTAAAAAACAGGGCAAATAGACAGAGAAACATAATAGTATACTTCTTCATAAAACACTCCTTTCAAAGCACTTACAATAATTATAAGCTTCTACTGAGTCTCGTTCTCAGTATGTTGTTAAAAAAATATAGTTTTTTTGTCTTTATGTTAGCAAAAAGACAGGTAATGCATTTTAAACCCGCTCTATTGATTGAGGCTCAATCTCAGCCGGATTCAAAAAAATAGTGATTTCGTTTTAATCCTTATGGAAAAGCTGAGTGTCGCATGTAGCTAAGGATTACAAACGCAAACCACCTCTTTTTTGAGATTGAGTCTCAATTTAAAAGAGTTTACCTGTTTCATTTTAAATGTCAACAATTTTTTTAAATTTATAGAGAAATTATTTTTCTTTCATTAATCAAGCTTTTTATATTTGACGGGAGGATTGCTGCCATTATACTTCTACCATATTCGCTTTATGGGAATTATAAAAACAGAGCATAAGAGGAATTAAATTTTGTTACTTCAATCTATCTTGTTTTTTGTTGGGATTACGGGTGTATACTTTGGCGCCGAATGGCTGGTAAAGGGTTCATCGAAACTATCACGTGATCTTGGAATAAAGCCCATAGTAATAGGTTTAACCGTTGTCGCATTTGGCACTTCCAGTCCTGAATTTGCGGTCAGTTTAACTGCGGCTATAAAAGGGTCTAATGATATTGCTATCGGGAATATCATCGGAAGTAACATCGCCAATATCGGCCTTATCCTTGGCATCGCCGCAATTGTTCTTCCCCTGGAGGTTGAAAAAGTCATAATGAAGCGCGAGCTGCCATTGATGATTGGGATCTCAGCCGGTCTTTATTGTATGGCAATTGATAGAAAGATTGGATTTATTGATGGGTTGCTTCTTTTTACAGGGATTATACTTTACATAGGTTATCAGGTTTATAATACGTTGAATTATAAGAAAGAAACAAGAAATTCAACGGGTAATACGGAGGATGTCCCTGCCTCCTTGTCTGTAAACTCTTCCTGTTTGCAGGCAAATTCAAGTAGTTCTGATAACAAAGCAGGTATGCCAGAGAGTACAAATGAAGAGGGCCAGACAAGGAGACATTTACTATCTAACATAGTTTATATTGTAATTGGATTAGCATGCCTTTTAGTCGGTTCGCATATATTAGTTAAATCTGCAATTTTTATAGCCGGCAGCTTCGGGATAAGTGAAATGGTTATCGGAATGACGGTAGTTGCTTTTGGTACCTCAGTACCGGAAATGGCGACATCCGTTGTAAGCGCCCTCAGGAAAGAGGCAGATATTTGCGTGGGAAATGTGATTGGCAGTAATATCTTCAACATACTCATGGTCCTGGGGTCTGTAGCATTGATAAGACCATTAAATGTGGTGAGAGAGACTCTCTTTTTTGAGTTCCCTGTCATGATCCTCTTCTCCATCGCCTTAATACCGATGATAAGAGGCGACCTGAGGGTTAACAGGCTTGAAGGCATTGTGCTGGTTTCAGGATACTTTGCATTTATTTTTTTCCTGTTTCGATAAATACTTGGCCCACGAAATACACGAAAAAAGCACGAAAGGAATTTTAATGGATTCAAAAATTCTTTATAAAGAGGAAAGCTATGCAATCATTGGTGCATGCTTTAATGTGTATAAAGAAAAGGGAAATGGCTTTTTGGAAGCAGTTTATCAGGAATGCTTAGAAATAGAATTTTCTTTTCAGGAAATCCCATATGAGACCCAAAAAAACTTGCAGCTTACATATCGCGATCGAGTACTAAAACAAACCTATAAACCAGATTTTTTTTGTTATAACAAAATTATTGTTGAAATAAAAGCATTGTCAAAAATTGTGGATGAGCATAGAGCACAAATATTGAACTACTTAAGTGGCTCCAAGTTTAAATTGGGTCTTCTCGTAAATTTTGGGCATCATCCAAAACTTGAATATGAACGTTTTGTTTTGTAAGCTTATCATGAAAATAATTTCGTGATTTTTCGTGTATTTCGTGGGCGATAATGACATTAATAATCCTATCCATACTTTCACTACCATTGACAGCGACATGTTATTTTTATTCGAAGATTAAGCTGTCTGTTTTTTTTGCCTTAATATTCTTCATTTCGAATATAATCTTTGCGCATGGCCTTCTCTATGAAAATTATACGTTTTTCTTTTATCTTCTCATGGTGCCATGTGTTGTATTTCCTGTTTCATGTCTGATTGCGTTCGCCTTAGATGTGAAATACGGAATATTCTGCATCGATACCTCTTTTTCATCAATAATAGCATGGATCTTTTCTCCAATATTACTTCCCATAAACTTAATTATTTTATACCTTGGACACTATTACTAAAAAGATATTTATAAGTGCGGGTGAAACGTCCGGTGATATGCACGGTTCAAACCTGATGCGTGAGATACATAGGAAAAATCCATCAATTACGTTCTATGGTTTAGGGAGAAATAAAATGGCTGAGGCGGGCCTGCAATGTATTCACGACATGAGTTCCCATTCCGTCATGTGGCTGCAGGCGTTAAAAAAGATTCCCGGATTATGGAATGTATTTAAAAACTGCACTCGTTTTTTTGATGAAGAGAGGCCCGAACTGGTCATCCTGATTGATTACGTGGGTTTTAATCTCTACCTGGCAAAGGCTGCAAAAAAAAGAAACATTCCGGTTATGTATTACATAAGCCCTCAACTCTGGGCCCATGGATCATGGAGGATCAAAAAGATTAAAAAATTTGTAGATAGGATGGTGGTCATCTACCCTTTCGAGGAGGCATTCTATACTAATGGAGGTGTCTCTGCAAAATACGTCGGACACCCGCTTTTTGATGAACTTAACACGAGAGATATAGATGAAGTTCTCGTTGAAAAAATGAAAGCCGGAGAAGATAAGACGATTGTTTCATTATTGCCCGGAAGTCGTAAACAGGAAATAAGGAAACTGCTGCCTGTTCTCCTGGAGACAGCAACCGCTATTCATGAAAAAATCCCATCAGCCACGTTCCTTTTATCATGCAGCAATACAAGAAATTTAGAACTGATAGAAGGCATTACAAAGCGTTTTACATCTGCAAATAATAAAAGATTGTCGATAGAAATAGTTACAGAAAAGGTTTCTGAAATAATCAAAGCTTCTTCGCTATGTATCTGTAATTCGGGAACGGTTACACTGGAAATAGCAAATTATCAAATTCCAATGATAGCCTGCTATCGTGTCTCGCCATTTGAGTATTTTGCTTCGAAACCACATATTGATACGCCTTACATATGCCTGGTCAACGCGATTGCGGCAAAAGAAGTTGTTCCGGAGAAAACCATGTACAGGGATGACTATAAATGGCTTGCTTCACACGCAACCGAGCTATTATTAAATGAAGAAAAAAGAGAGGTGTGTATTGCCGGGCTTAAAGAAGTAACATCTTTAATCGGAGCGCCAGGCGCATCTGAAAAGGCTGCGGAAGAAGCATTGAGTATGATATAAGCTAAATTCTTTGGTGAGTTTCATGTTGCAAAACAACCCCACTCTTTTATAATGACGAACAAAGACAGCAGTTAAAAATCACATTTACCATATTTTAACATGTAACCAAGGTGAGACATTTTCAAATGTAATAATGGAAATTCTGATACCTTGACTTGTTTTGGAGATGCAGTATGACGGTGTTGTGGGAAATAACTCACCAAAAGGTTCAAATGGTTATCCAGAAGATTGTAGACGTTAGTCGACCTCGAAAATTAATTCTTTTCGGCTCTTATGTTCATGGAGACATGCATCTATCCAGTGATCTTGATATCCTTGTAATAACCGGAAATGATATTAAAAATACACGAAAGGAGAGTGTCCGGATTCGGCGTGCATTAAAGGGAATAATCATGTCAATGGATATTCTGGTTGTGCAGGAAAACAGATTGGAAGAATTGGTAAACACACCGGGGTTGATTTATAAAGAGGCAATACTGAAAGGAAAAACTGTCTATGAATCCCCCACCTGAAAAACAAATACTAACTACGCCTGAAGACTGGCTGACACACGCGTTCAGTGATTTAAAGCTTGCTCAACTTGGTAGAGGAAACGAAGGTGTCTTGCATGAGCAGGTCTGTTTTCATACCCAACAGGCGGTAGAAAAAACATTAAAGGCAGTTCTTCTCTTTTCCCAGAAGTATTTTCTTTATCAAAAAAGGTTCTGCAGTCAAGGGGGAATTTGACTCCTTTCCTTTTTCAAAAAGGATGGACTTGGCCCCTTGTTCGATAATAAAGGTGAATATAATGGATGGAAAATCGTTTAATATAACTGAAGAAAAGCTGAATAAGCTTAAAGAAATTATTCCCGAAGCTTTTACAGAAGGTAAAATCGACTGGGAAAAGCTGAAGGCTGCTTTAGGTGAGGATGTAGAATTCAAGAATGAGCGCTATGTTTTGAACTGGGCCGGAAAATCAGACGCGTTCAGAGTTCTCCAATCCCCCACCACCGCGACACTTGTCCCCTGTGAGGAAGAGTCCGTCAATTTTGATAATACGGAAAACATCTTTATTGAGGGTGAAAATCTTGAAGTCCTGAAGGTCCTACAAAAGTCTTACTTCGGCAAGATCAAGATGATTTACATTGACCCTCCTTATAATACCGGCAATGACACCTTTATCTATCCCGATAAATTTTCCGAGACGAAAGAGGAGTATTTAAACAGGATCGGGGACAAAGATGAGACTGGATTTATGACCCGTGAAGGGTTGTTCCGTAAAAACTCCAAAGACAGCGGCCATTATCACTCCAACTGGCTTTCGATGATGTACCCGAGGTTGTTTCTGGCAAGGAATCTATTGCGGGATGATGGGGTGATTTTTGTATCCATTGATGATAATGAAGTGCATAATCTGAGGCTTTTGATGAATGAGGT
>JANLHC010000330.1 GCA_024654465.1 Candidatus Scalindua sp. | reverse complement strand
GCCAGAGTTGCGTGGCCACATAAGTCAACTTCTGTTTTTGGTGTAAACCAGCGAATATGAAATCCTCTGTTTTTCGGTACAAAAAAAACCGTTTCTGAAAGGTTGTTTTCTTCTGCAATAGATTGCATGGTGTTGTCGGGGAGCCACGTCTTAAGTGGGATAACTGCTGCCGGATTACCCTTAAAAGGCATGTCTGTAAAAACGTCAATTTGATAAAGATTTAATTCCAACTTTTTCCTTTCAAAAATCTAACTGAAGTTCTGTATCTTGAATACGGTTTTTTTATACTGATGTCGTTTTTGATGCATTGTAAAAATAAGAAAAATCGGTTGTTATGTCAAAGAGAATATGATATTTAAGAAGAGCAAATGCTGAAATAATGTATGTCGTTAAATTATCGGGATTAGTTTGTGGGCGCGAAATATAATAAGTTTTTTCCAGGTTTGTGTTGAAAAGGCATATGTAGATTGATTGAGAAGATGACTCCTTTTTAATTAAGTCATTGTACAATAACAATTTAATATATTATAATGAGTTTGTGTATAATAATAGTAAACAAGAAGATAAAATCGTTAGTGTAAGTATATAAACATATTATGAGTAGTCGGAATAATTGCTATATATAATATATATTGTTCTTATTAATTATTATTATTGATTACATGCAGTCATAAAGTAGAATTATAATACACATTGAGATTTTTGTTTGTTACCAGTTTCAAGAAGTTGAAAAGAAATAACCGGAGGGAAAAAAATGAAAGCAAAAACAAAAGCTAAAATAAAAGCTAAAGCAATTGCAAAGACGTCAGATAGTACTAATCATTATTATAAATTACTGGAAAAGAAGTTTCACAGCTCTGACATTGTACGTTCGCAAATAGCTGAAATCAAAGAACGGGTTAAGAACGCAGTAATTGAAGAGCCCTTGAGATCTCTTTCCGTTAGCTTTAAAGGTGAAGTTATTGGAAGTTCTTTTGAAAAAACTCTTAAGATTATATCTAAGCACTTTTTTCGTAAAGGGAAGATTGATAATTATAGAACTGTCGAAGAGAGTGGTGTTGTGGAAGCAAATATAACAGCTACACAAACCGAAGTAGAGGAGCTGATTCAACTCCTCATGAAACGGCATTTAGTATTACATTGCAAAACAGGGCTTCCTAAGGGCGCAAGTAATATGTTGATTATCGATGAGGCAGAACAAAAGCTTTTGAATGATTTCACTCCGGATGATATCAGCTGTAATTACGTTACTACTGCTGAAACCCGTGAAAAATATACAGGCAGACTGGACGGTTATTTAATTTATAACGGTTTACCATTAACAACCAAAGCGTTGGGAAGTGAATTAAGATTAAACGAAATTGTAACGTCGAATAAAGTATTTACCAGCACAGGCTTGAAGGAGGTCTTTTTACACCTGCATTTTGTTGTATTGGTTATTATGCTGGATTTGGAACAACACTATTTTAAATACCGGATCTTTAAGGAACAGGAAGAGGACCTTAAAATGATCGAAGATAATATAGATAATCTTGGTCTTTTTACAGAGTTATTTGATCATCTTACCAATGAAGGTAACCCGTTGCTATTTAACAATGAACTGTTCATGGATGTATTAAAACTTGAACATATTGTAGAAAAAGATAACTGGAAGGTCCTCCCTGCATACGATAGTTATGTCTACTCCGCAACAGACAGGCTAAACGCACACTTTAAATTTCTTGAAGAATATGGCCTTTTTCAGGAGTGTTCGGAATCCGTTGAATCGCTTGTAGAAAAGTTAGATGTAAAATTATCCAGTCACAGTTTTGCTTCTCAAAGCGAACAAGACGAGTTAAGTTCAGGTTATCAGGAATTGAAACAATTCAGTTCAATTTCAAACCATTCATTATTGAAAAATGATTATCTTGAATTGCTGAGTGCTTTCAGAAAGTTATTGGTATATCTTGACTCTATGTCAGCGCAGGAAGCTACTAAGCAGGAAGATGTTCAGAAGAGCTCACGCTTGCCCGAAAAACCATCCATGGGTTTAATGGCAACGATAAAAGAGCGCGCGAAAGCGTTGTTAGCTTCCTCCACAGAATCGCCTCAAGAGTCGGTTTCAAGTGACGAAGAAACCTTAACTACCGAACAGGAAGGTGATGTGCGCATTCTTCTATTACAAGTTAGAGAAGGGTTTCGTAAAATATCTAAATTGAAAACCGATTCAGGTCTGGATGCTCATCTGGAAGCAAGAAAAAATGTGCCTTACCTCACGAATTTGTCTGATGCGTTAGATCAACTGAAAGAATTAATCAAAGACATTAATAAGAACAAAGATGTACAAGAGCAGTTTAAGGATCTTTTTAGCAGGAAGAACAAATTTGTAATTCTTTCCAATAAACTGAACAAAATGGTTAAATTTAAAACTAAGCAGGAAGAGAAAAAGGTACGCGAGATTTTGACTGATCTACAGGAACTCCTTCTTGATAAACCTTTTATAGAGAAGAATTATGAAAGGTTTTTAGATGACGTTAATAATTTGGAAGATTTTGTAAACAGTAAGGACGTTTCTTCAATGAAACAAGTTGACGCAGTTCTATCACTTGCCCAGGAGATGAATAAGGACAAAACCTTCAATAAATTACTTAATATTAAAACAGGTATTCAAAATGCCATTGAGAAGAAAAACCAAATCATGGAAATTAGTACATTTAAGAATGATCGGGAATTCATCTCCTTTAGCCTGAATGAACTTGATGGATTTCTGGATGAGTTAATTGGATTTAATAAAAAATTGAAAGCGACAACCTATTACGGTCAGCAATCAAATTTTGAGAAAATAGAAAAAGAGTTTGATAAACTAATTGTAAAAGTAAATGACATTGAGGATCGTATAACGTTCAGGAGAAGGAGTGATAATAATACGGTTTTTAAAGAGTCCGAACCTTCTGTCGACTACTCGAAAAGCTCTATGCTGAACAAGAAAAATTTGGAAAAAACAATTATTAGTGCACAATATCAAACTTCTCAATTATTTGAATTTATTGAGACTGTTAAAGACTTTCTCGGCCAGGATTCGTTTGTTCATTCCGGTGTTTCCACCAGCAGCCTTTTTGATCAAATTACCTATTTGTTGAGTAATACAGACGTGAAGCTACTGGACTTTACCAGTTTGACGGAAGATATGTACAACGAAAGTATTAAAACAATATTTCAATATCAAGTTGGTGAAACATATAATGAACCCCAAAAAGGAGATATTGACAGTTTGATGAAAAAAATTGAAAAGAGGGCGACTGTCAAGATTTACAAGAGTAAATAATAATTTAGGATTATATTTACATGATGTAATTCAGCAAATTTATCAAAAGAGTAGATATTTCGATTGTACTATCGTAAGAAACACCGAATATATAAAAGGGGCACATTCCAATTGAAAGTAAATGGGATGTGTCCTTTTTTATACATTCAGATTATTTCTTTAAAATTTTAAAAAATAAACAGGAAAGATTCTATTTCCGGAACATTTTCATGGCACTTTTAAGTCTGCAAAAAATAAGTATACGCTTTGGAGGTCCGTTATTATTAGATAAAGTAGATTTGCAGTTAGAACGTGGTGAAAGAGTCTGTCTTATTGGTCGTAACGGTGAGGGGAAATCCACTCTGCTCAAGTTGATTAATGGGGAGTTGATGCCAGATTCAGGAGATATTGTCCGGCAAAAAGGGCTTTGTACCGCTTATCTCTCCCAGGAAATTCCAAGAGAATTGGATGGTACCGTATTCGAAATAGTGCATGATGGGTTGAAAAACGTTGGCCGTAGTCATGCAAAACGGGAAATTGACAATGATTGGGAAAAACGGCATCAGGTTGAAAAAGTAATCTCGCTGATGCAATTGGATGCCAATGCTGAATTCAAGGTTCTTTCATCCGGTTTAAAACGCAGGGTATTACTTGCAAAGGGTTTGGTTTGTAAACCTGAAATATTGTTACTGGACGAACCAACTAACCATCTGGATATTGAATCAATCGATTGGCTTGAAGAGTTTTTATTGCGATATGAAGGAACTATTTTTTTTGTTACCCATGACCGCGTGTTCTTAAAAAATATAGCCAGGCGTATCATTGAGCTTGATAGGGGAAACCTTGTTGATTGGGAGTGTGATTACGAAACATTTCTCTCCCGCAAACAGGCAGTACTCGACGCAGAGGAAAAACAATGGTCGACTTTTGATAAAAAACTGGCAAAGGAAGAGGTATGGTTACGACAGGGTATTAAGGCCCGTCGTACTCGAAATGAGGGGAGAGTACGGGATCTGGAGAAAATGCGTACTGTCCGTAGAGAACGACGTACTCTAACCGGAACAGTACGAATGCAAACACAAGAGACAGAACGTTCTGGTATGAAGGTAATAAAGGTAGAAAATCTGGGATATGGATACGATAGCACTCCGGTAATAAAAAGCTTTTCTACAACGATTATGAAGGGTGATAAAGTTGGTATTATAGGCCCTAATGGCGCTGGTAAGTCCACCCTTTTACGTCTTCTGCTTGGAGAACTAACTCCTCAGCAGGGGATAATACAACATGGCACAAATCTTCAAATTGCCTATTTCGACCAACTTCGCGAACAACTGCAGGATGATAAGTCAGCGTTTTACAATGTAGGAGATGGGAATGACTTTATTTCATTAAACGGCAAGCAGCAACATGTGATAGGGTATTTACAAAAATTCCTGTTTTCTCCGGAGCGAGCACGTACCACTGTCAGTGTTCTTTCCGGAGGAGAACGTAACCGCCTTCTTCTTGCACGGTTGTTTACCAGGCCGGCAAATGTTATCGTGATGGATGAGCCTACAAATGATCTGGATGTGGAGACTCTGGAACTTCTGGAGGAATTGTTGTTGGACTATAAGGGTTCACTCCTTCTGGTAAGTCACGACCGTGCATTTCTCAATAATGTAGTAACCAGCACTATTGTGTTTGAAGGTGACGGTAAGGTTAATGAATATGTTGGTGGTTATGACGATTGGCTCCGGCAGAGAAAACAAGTTGAAACGAACAATAAGAAACGGACCCAATTAAAGACTGATAGACCGGAGGAAAACACTGAACGTCCTCGCAGGCTTAATTATAAAGAACAACGTGAACTTGTAGCCCTGCCACGGAGAATAGAGGAACTGGAAGAAGAGCAGAATCAATTGTACCAGGCAGTGAGTGATCCCATGTTCTACAAGAAAGGAAATGATGAGACGGCTGTTATAAGGACAAGATTGTCTACTCTGCGCTCAGAATTGGATAACGCCTATCAACGGTGGGAAGCATTGGAAACACTTCAGGATTAATGTTATGGCAAACAAGGAACACTATACTCGGCTTACTATAGAAAACAGGTTGAAATTGATCGAGGGCTCATTGGATTTTATTTATTCTAAAGAGGATTCTGCCAATGCCCATGAGAAGATTCTTGCTCTAATCCA
Organism: Candidatus Scalindua sp.; assembly: GCA_024654465.1. Taxonomy (GTDB): domain Bacteria; phylum Planctomycetota; class Brocadiia; order Brocadiales; family Scalinduaceae; genus Scalindua. The sequence goes on along the minus strand of JANLHC010000330.1, from coordinate 2,616 downwards.
TAAGTATAAACAAAAGGTGGAAAGCTCTCCATACTATTTGACTCAAAAAGATATCATACTCATAACATATGGAGATCAGGTCTTTCATTCTGGCGAGACGGCGCTGGCAACTTTATCTAGATTTTTAAATGAGTATGTACGGCATATTATCAACACCGTTCATATACTACCATTTTATCCATATTCTTCAGATGATGGTTTTTCAATTGTAAACTATAAGGGCGTCTGCCCGCTCAAAGGCTCATGGAAAGACATAGAAAATATGAGGAAGAATCATAGAATAATGTTTGATGGTGTCATTAATCACATGTCACAATTAAGCAGATGGTTTAACTGTTATTTGGCAGATATTCCGGCGTTTGAAGATTTTTTTATCGATGTTGATCCAAGTACGGATTTATCAAATGTTGTAAGACCAAGGACCTCACCCCTTCTAACCGAGTTTGTTGATGATAATGGGAAAATCAGAAATATATGGACAACATTCGGCAGTGATCAGGTGGATTTGAATTATGCCAATTATAAAGTGTTGTTAAAAGTTTTGGACGTCTTGCTTTTTTATATCGCAAAAGGCGCTTCGCTTATAAGGCTTGACGCAATTGCTTTTATATGGAAAGAGTTGGGGACGCCTTGTGTACATCTTCCAAAAACTCACGAATTGATTCAGCTTATGCGTGAAGTAACGCATGCAGTTGCGCCTGAAGTTATAATTATTACAGAGACAAATGTGCCTCACGGTGAAAATATTTCATATTTTGGAGGCGGTGATGACGAGGCACAAATGGTTTATAACTTTGCGCTTCCTCCACTTCTGGCATTTTCTATTTTAAAATCTAATACAGAAAAACTCACAAATTGGGCCAAAGAATTAACTCTTCCAAGTGATGGGGTATGTTTCTTTAATTTTACAGCAAGTCATGATGGAATTGGCGTCAGAGCCGTAAATGGAATCTTAGATGAAAAAGAGATGAGCTTTTTGGTGAGGACTTCTATTGGTCATGGCGGGTTTGCTTCTTACAGGGCGATTGGAGATGAGGAAGAATCTCCTTATGAGTTGAACTGCAGTTATATTGACTTGTTAACAAATCCGGAAGAGGATGATAATGTGAGAGTAAAAAGAATGATACTCTCACAAGCCGTTGTCCTGGCAATGCCTGGTGTGCCGGGTATCTATTTCCATTCACTTGTCGGCTCCAGGAATTATCATGAAGCAGTAAGGAAAACGAGGGTAAACAGATCCATTAATAGAGATAAATTAAATTATGATAATTTAAAAGAATTGCTTGAAGAAGAAGGAAGTTTGCAAAAGATTCTCTTCAAAAGGTATAAACAACTTTTATCAATAAGAATAAACGAAGAAGCCTTCAATCCCTTTGGTAAATATGAGTTCCTGGATCTGGGAAGTAAGGTATTTGCTATTAAGCGATATGCCAGTGATGAGAATGAGTCAATACTCGCGCTATTTAACTTTACCGGAAAGAGTGTGGAAATAGTTCTTCCCGGTGAGTATACTGATCATTTAGTCGATATAATTACCCATACAAAAATTAATAGTCAAGATCTGACATTAGAACCGTATCAAATAGTATGGTTGAAGAAACACAAGGAAAATTAAATCCCTTAATTCAATGACATTGGGGAAGAGAGGCCGGGCAAGTTGACGAACAAGAACTTTTATAATATCTTTTTTGTGTTTTCTTCGCAATCTCTGCGGCTTGGCGTGAGAATTAATCAATACTCTTCACGAATACGAAGGAAAGAGGCAAATTTAGGAATGCCTGATTTGTAGAATCCATAATACTTAAATGTGACGATACTTCCAATTGGAGGTGGGTTGTCTCGTTCCTGATCAGAAAAACCCGTTCCTATCGCAAATTGAATTCCGTTGGGCAGTTCTACTAATAGTGATCCAAGATGTCCGGAATGTTTTCCTGAACCGGGAATATGTTTGATGACGGTTGCCTCTGCATCTTCATAAGTTTTTACTTTTAATAAATCGTGGGAACGCCCGACGGTATACGGAGAACCGGGTTTCCTTAACATCACCCCTTCTCCTCCAAGAGATTCGATCTCCGTAAGCTTTTTTCGGAGATGCTCCTCATTTTCACAAATTTGGTGTTCCAGCACTTCAGCAAACAGGTTTGGGTGTTCCAGAAACCAGCGACGTGCAAAATCAAGACGTTTTTCGAAACCTCCTTCTATTCCCGGTGCGTCAAACACAAAATAGTGAACTTTTTCCCAATCGGTATCAACGCTCTCTCGGCGAACTATACTGACAAGCTCCGGGAATTGCTCTCTTTCTGTCCAGAGTTCACCATCCAGTGGGGTTAACGGAAAATCACTGGTAAACCATTCAGGGGCATGAAAAGGGTTTCCCCGGCGGGATACCAGCCTGGTGCCTGTCCAGTATCCACGTACACCATCTAGCTTTTCGCTCATCCACCATCCTTTGATTTCGACTTTTTGGTCCCATCGATGTGCAAGCATTACAGGTGCTTTCTTCTGAATATTACTATTTTGGTGAGATGGTGGCTGGAGTGGATTCGCCTGTGTGGAAAGCTGAAGAATGACGACAGCAAGAACAAAACTTAACTTTGTCAGAAAAATTATGGTCTG
>JANLHC010000319.1 GCA_024654465.1 Candidatus Scalindua sp. | reverse complement strand
CTGGCAATCGTTATATCTTATATTGCAGGGGGGATGCAGTCTTTGATAACAATAAAAGAGAAAAGCTGTTAGAAAAAAATATTAGTAGGCTTTTTATTAGAAAGGAAGATCAGAAAAAATATTATGAATACCTGGAAAATAATTTTCAAGATATCATAGCTGATACACGAATCTCTTCAAGCGAGAAGGCAAAAGTTGTACATAGTGCCGCTAGAAACCTTATAAAAGACCTCTTTAATAGCCCTAGAATCGGGAATATTGAACGAACGAAGACCTATGCATCCAACATGGTTGACTACATTCTCAAAGAAGGTAAAGCTGCACGTAACTTACTTGATATTTTAGTACATGAATACTATACCTATACACACTCGGTGAATGTTGCAGCCGTTGGGACATTGTTTGCACAGAGCATTGGTCTAGGAGAGAATGAATTAAAGAGTTTTTGTTCTGGTATACTTTTGCATGACGTTGGCAAGACGAAAATCAGCACTGAAATCCTGAATAAAAAGGGTAAATTAACAAAAGAAGAATTTTCAAGAGTAAAAAAGCACCCGGAATTGGGTGTCGAAATTTTAAAAGAAACAGGAAGCGGGTTTACCGAAGAATATACTATAACATTACAACATCATGAGAACGCTGATGGTAGCGGTTATCCGTATGGGCTTAAAAATAATGAAGTTAAACTTTGCAGCAAAATTGCCCACATAATAGATGTATATGATGCATTAACTACAGACAGATCCTATGCAAAAGCCGTAAGGCCGTTTGCCGCACTTGTTGAGATGAAGGAGAAAATGTCTAATTGCTTTGACAAAGAGGTATTTTCAGATTTTGTGCGCTTTTTAGGGCCTTGTGATCAACGAGCAAAAACAATGAAGAGTGGCAGATTACAACGCAGTTGACGAAAACTGTTTCCCGTTGTCAATATTTTAACCATGCCGCCTAAACGCTTCCATCCTCTCACTATTACCCATCTTCATCTACGAAATGGCATCTTTCAGTATTTCAATAGAGTATCATAGTTTTTTCTCATACCCGGGCACGGATAACCATCCTAAACTGAGTTGCTGCCGACCTTTGCACTCATCATGCTAATATAAATGAGATCTTCAGGATTACGCAAGAACGAATTGTAGAATCCCTCAATTTCTGAAGGTGTCTTTCTGGAAACACATCCCGCGCCAACTTTTTCATTCTCTCAAAGAGTCAGGTTTTAGTCTGCATATATTATCACGTGATTGTTTGATTAAAAATCCTTGTAAATCACGTTTTGTAGAGTTTATAATAAACGTGGCTATCGAGTTAATGTCGGGTGGGTGCTACCCGCCTTACTAATATCTCAAAGTTCTCCGCAGGCGTTAATTTATGTATCAAAGGAGCAAAAACAAAAATGCAGGATATAAAAAAAAGAAAGGATATTACGAAGGATTTGATAGGATTTATTCAGGATTCCGGCGTAATAAATCAATTTAATATCACACCAAAAGAAATCCGTATAGGCGTATTTTATACCGGCGTTGTTTTGAGCAGCGGCCATGCGGGGATGTCGTACACACCCGTTCAGGAAATACCGGAGGCTGTATGTTGTCCACGATCACACGCGAAGATGCCGGCAGCGGGGGAACTGCTCAACAAGCAAATAACAGAACTTATGGACTATGCACTCGATGACAATGCCCTTAAAGCAGCCGTTGGCGTGGCGACATTAAACGCGCTTTCCGCAGTTCTGCTTGCAGACGATACATGCAAATATAAACCTTCAGCTTATGGCAATGCCCTGGACCTCATTGAGATTACCAATGAAGATACCGTTGCCATGGTTGGGGCCTTTCCTCCATTTATCAAAAGAATTCAGGAGATTACAAAAAACCTTTTTGTGATTGATAAGAATCCAAAAGTTGTCGGTAAGGGTGATACTATCAAGATAGAATCTGCAGACCGACTGGATGAGATAATACCACAGGCGAATATATTAGTTATTACGGGCGTGACACTCGTAAATCACACACTTGGCCCCATACTGGACCTTGCAGAAAAGGCAAACGAGATTGTTGTCGTAGGTCCCACTGCAAGTGTTTACCCTGAACCGCTCTTTGCAAGAGGCGTAACAGTTTTGGGTGGCGTAAGAATTACAGATGCGGCAAAGATGATACATCTCATCGGAGAAGCGGGATCAGGATATGACTTTTTTGATAATTGTGCTGATAAGGTAATAATACGTAACAACGCAATTCCTGCTAGATCTTCATGAACTTTATGCCACCATTGACTATTTAATACCTAAATCTATTAATAGACAGAAACATTTTTTCAGTCCAGGAGTTCAAGGACATCCAACGGTCTGCTAATCAGCACCTTAGCCCCGTTCTCTCGTAATTCTTCAGCTGATCTAAAACCCCAGAGCACCCCTACCGGAGACATACCAGCGGCAATAGATGTTTTCAGATCCGTCTCCGTATCGCCAAGATAAAGAAAATCTGAGGGTGAAATGTTAAGTTGCTCTGCAATCTCCAGCGCGCCTGCCGGGTCCGGTTTCCTGGGTACGTCATTACGCTGACCAAAGACCACATCAAAATTCCAATCAGACAGGAAGCCATCCATGCACTTTATTGTATATTTATGAGGTTTATTGGAAAGCACGGATATTTTCAGTCCGCGGGAAGTAAGCGTATCTAATAACTCAGGAATCCCTTCATAAAGCTTTGTCTTCACATTCCAATTCTTATCATAATCTTCCAGAAATGCTTCCAGGCATGAGTGGATAATAGTGTTCATTCGCTTGTCTTCAGGCAATGCACGGCTAATAAGATTAGTAGCACCATCACCCACAAAGCGACAGTAAGTATCCCTATTGTGAGTAGGAAATCCATTCTGCGCTAAAACACGATTTAAGGAGTCACCCATATCTTCAATTGAGTCAAGCAGCGTTCCATCAAGATCAAAGAGTACGGCTTTATATGTCATTGTATGCCTTTCTATAAATCATTTCATATTACAGTAGCCTCAAACTTAAGTCTGAGTTCCAGTATATTAGTATCATCATCAATTAAGCTCTGCATGTGAACGAGTAAATCCGTAACTTGCAAGGTGTTAACTGCTGGCGCTCCAGTTTGTAATTTTACACACTCTAAATACTAAATTGTAGTATAATTGCAAAATTTAATTGATACATTGATATTAGTGCTGAATAATTTTAATAAAACCATTTGTTGTACTGAAAGTATACATTTTGGCATGAATGAATCCCTGAAAATATTGACACTGGAGCCATATTATGGTGGCAGCCACAAAGCATTTCTGGAAGGTTGGATGCAATACAGTCGCCACGAATGGACAGTTCTTAGTCTGCCGCCCTGGAAATGGAAATGGCGCATGCGTCATTCTGCCATAACCCTTGCCGATCAAACTTCCGAGAAGATAAGAGAAGGGGGAGATTGGGATATCATTTTTTGCTCTGACATGCTTAATCTTGCTGAGTATTTAGGCTTGACACCGCAATCTATACAAGTGCTTCCATCCGTTGTTTATTTTCACGAAAATCAATTGACTTATCCGGTTGCACATCCACAGGAATTTGATTTTCATTATGTACTGACGAATCTCATAACGGCCCTGGCAGCCACAGAGGTATGGTTCAACTCTTCATACCATCAGAATATTTTCTTAGGTGAACTTCG
>JANLHC010000038.1 GCA_024654465.1 Candidatus Scalindua sp. | reverse complement strand
TTTTTTTGAGGTTAAACGGGAAATGTTTTCTGCGTATGAGAGAATCACCTCTTTTTTAGGATTTCTATCAAAGTATAATTTGCCCAGATCTTTTCCTTTTAAACTCATCAGCCAGTATCCTGCTCGAATGCCTTTACCCGTACCTCTCGCCGCTTCTCTCTGCATGGCAACAGTCTTACTGTTACATACATTTTCCACTATGATTTCGTCTATTTTCGCGAATTTGATTCTCTTCTTCCAGATAGGGAAGAAAAATTTGAACCGTATACAAATTTCCTCTAATTCTCTATCCACTACTATCTTCTTATCATAAAAGAGCAAAAAGAAGCCAAGAATTGGAAAAAGTATAAGCGTAGAAATAATAGCAAAGAAAAGGGCTTTATCTAAAAATGCACTCGAATAGAAAAGAAGCCATATATATATTGAAGCAGCCCTGTACATAATAAAGAAAACTAAGCTTAAACCCAGCATCATCCCACCCATTGCTTTTGGAAACCTGGACCGAGCCATAAGCATTTTGTTTTCATCTGTTTCCGTAATTTGTAATGTTACAACTAAACCCATAGATAGTGTCCTTTCTGTTTGTGTCGATTTTAGCCTGTATCTAAAATGCGTCAACTAATTTTTAAAAAACATTGTTTTTTTATTTAATAGAATTAAAATGGCCACATTGTGACTTTGTCGTAGTGAAGCATAGTCGCCAGCCTGAATGGAGAAGCTGGGCCAATCCGAACGGATTCATCCGGGCACGAGCAGGCAACCAAGTTTGAAGAGCCATAAGTGAACTCCTGCCGGTAGGCAAAGGAAGTACATAAAGTTAGAAAAACTACAACTTTCGCTCACTTAAAATCCAGGCACTTTTAACTTTTCCTGAGACGTAAAAAACTTTCTAATAAAAGTAAAATTTATTGGTGTAATAGAATAAGGTACTTCACAAATGAGTGAGATTGCGCGGATAGAAATAGACCTCAATGCGATTGAGCACAATCTAAAGGCCATTAAGGGCATGGTGGGATCTGAGACAAAAATCCTCGCCATTGTCAAGGCCGATGCATATGGGCACGGCGCTGTTAAGGTCAGTCAGACTCTGGAACAAAATGGCACAGACATGCTTGGAGTTGCTTATTCCGGGGAGGGTATAGAGCTAAGGAAAAACGACATAAACATGCCCATACTTATCCTAAACCCCGTATTATCAGAACAGATAGAAGATGTTGTACAACATTCACTTAGCGTAACAGTAAACCGTCTTAATATAGCTAATGAAATATCAATAGTCGCAAAAAAATATCATCGCAATATCAGGATTCATGTTGAGATCGATACCGGCATGGGAGGGGCAGGTGTTTGTCCGGACAAAGCGCTACATTTTATAAAAGCGCTGTTATTAATTGAAAATTTAGAAATTGAAGGAGTATTTACCCATTTCAATTCATCTGAAGAAGAGGATAAATCTTTTACCTATGAACAAAACAGAAAATTTAAAGAAATCATCAAACAGCTTGAAAATGAAAAGATCAGTATCCCTTTAATACATGCCGCTAATAGTGCTGCAATATTAGACATACCTGATTCCCATTTTAATATGGTAAGGCCCGGGTTAATACTTTATGGGATATTCCCCTCGAACTATGTACTAAGAAATATTGAGTTAAAACAAGCTATGAGCTTCAAGACAAAAATAATCAACCTTAAGCAACTCGACCCGGGAAGCGTGATTGGTTACGGCAGAACATTTGAGATACTGCAGCAAACAACCGTGGCAATAATACCTGTAGGCTACAAGGATGGTTTTAACAGATGTTTTTCAAGCCTGGGCAAGGTACTTGTTCATGGAAAGCGCGTCCCAATTATAGGTCGGGTATGCATGGACAGGTGCTTCATAGATGTAACCAGTCTTCCAGATGTGGAAATTGGAAGCGAAGTTATATTGCTTGGAAACCAGGGTAACGAAACAATTTCGATTGAATCGGCTGCGGAATTAATAGGAACTATTCCGTATGAAGTTGTATGCAATGTAGGAACAAAAACTCCACGAAAGATGTATAAACTAACAAAGAAAAAATTATAATTTTAAGCATTTAACGTTTCCAGAATCCACAGATCAGAGAAATATTTCATCTGTGTTCCTTTAATTGAGGATTCTCAAATGGATATAATAAAAAATCTAAATACCTTGCGCTGATATACTTAAGAAAGTCTTGACTTTTATTAATATTATGGTAATTTTAATGAATTTTGACCAATCCGTATAGATTATGGCTTCTTTTATTCCGCCAGAAAAAATATCTGAGGTTCAAAGGGCTATAAACATAGTAGATATAGTTTCTGATTATGTTGCACTTAAGCAAACAGGAAAAAACTTTCTAGGACTGTGCCCTTTTCACCAGGAGAAAACTCCATCTTTTACCGTTAATGAAGAAAAACAGATATATAAGTGTTTTGGATGCGGAGATGGTGGGACTGTCTTTAACTTTCTGATGAAGCAAGAGTCTTTGACTTTTCCAGAAGCAATTAACGTACTTGCAGAAAAAGCGAATATCAGGATTGATGAATTTGATAAAAAGAAAGAACATCAAGGAACAAACATTTTATTTAAGGTTAATGAGCAAGCAACACGTTTTTTCGTTGATATGTTATTGAAAACGCAGGAAGGTAAACGGCCAAGAGATTACGTCTCAAGCAGATCAATAAATGATAATTCAATTAAGAAATTTAGACTTGGATTCGCTCCTAACCGTTGGGATGCAATAGTAAACAAATCAAAAGAATGGGGTGCGGATACACAGTTACTTGAAAGGGCTGGTCTAATTATAAGAAAACAGGATAAGTGTTATGACCGTTTTCGTAACAGATTACTGTTTCCCATCTTTGATTCTCAAAACAGACCTGTAGGTTTTGGAGCAAGAGCATTAGACAACTCATTACCAAAATATCTTAACTCTCCGGAAACACCAATCTTTAGTAAAAGTAAGACACTTTACGGTATTAACTGGGCGAAAGAGTCTATGAAAAAAAACCGAAAGGTTTTGATCATGGAGGGCTATACTGACGTAATAATGGCTCATCAGAATGGGATAGATTGGTCAATTGCAGTACTTGGCACAGCATTAACACGGGAACATGTAAGGATGTTAAAGCGTTATTGCGATAAAGCCATTCTTGTCTTTGATGCTGATACTGCAGGGCAGAAATCTTCTGAAAGAAATTTGGATATCTTTATAGAAGAAGATTTTGATGTAAATATTGTTCTTTTACCTAAAGATTATGACCCATATGATTTTATCATTAAAAAGGGTAAACAGAGATTTCTGGAACAGGTGGAAAAAGCGTACGATTTTTTCAGCTTTAAAGTAAAACTTTCGGAGAAAAAGTGGGACATGTCTTCTGTTTCAGGAAGAACTTCCGCAATAGACGATATTCTGTCAACGGCTATGAAGATTCCTGATATTTTAAAGCGTGATTTGACCATAAAGAGAGTCGCAGAAGAGATGTCTATAGATGAACAACTCTTGCGAAACCATTTGGCAAAGTTTAGCAGTTTAAAAAAGAGGCAAACTGAGGTAAAACGACCTCATGATCAAATAACCGGTAATTTAAACAACGTTAAATCTGCTGATTATAAAGTGGAAATGATTATCCTTGGATTAATGATCAACAGAAATGATCTAATAAAGAAAGTGGAGACAGATATAGGCTTTGATAGTTTCAGGAATAACGAAATACTGAGTATTGCGAAAAGAATATCTGAAATATATTCTCAAAAAGGACAGGTTATATTGAGCGATATCTTCCCGATGTTAGATTCATCTGAGATGAGTAGGAATATGGTTGATACAATCGCAGAACAGGAATCCATGGAAAAAAGCCTTATGGTCGGCCGAGAAGATGCGGGTGAAAAAATGCTTAAAGCGTGTATTCTGCATATCAAGAAAAAGAAAAACAGTAAGAGCCTGGAGCAGGCCAAAAAGAAAATGTCAGACTTATACAGATCAAAAGGAAGTGAGCAAGAAGTTAACCAAATACTTGCCGGGGTTCATAAAAAGAGTATGACTATTCATTCTTTAAAAAAATCTGGATAAAAAAACTTTTAGTTATTATTAAATAGGAGACTCTTTAAATGGACAAAACGAGTCAAAAAATTAAAGCACTTGTAGTAAAGGGTAAGGAAAAAGGATTTGTAACCTACGAAGAGTTAAACAAGATCCTGCCGGATGACACACTGGCTCAGCCTGGAAAGATTGATGAAACTCTGATAATGCTGGATGAGTTGGGTATAGATCTTATCGAAGAATCTGAAATCGAGGCACGTGATGCGGCGGATACAGAAGATGATGGCGATGATGATGACGAATCAAAGGATAATGCAAAAACAAAAATAGGTGTCTCATCAGGTGCTTCCGAAAAAATTGACGACCCTATAAGGATGTATTTAACACAAATGGGGGTAATACCTCTATTGTCACGGGAAGAAGAGATAGCATTAGCCAAAAAAATAGAAGTGACGAGAAAAAACTTTCATAGAAAAGTACTTAAATCTGATTTTTCGCAGGAGATTTGTTTAAAGATACTGGAAGACATCACTAATGGAGATCTTCCTTTTGATCGTACTTTAGCAATTAATATTGAATTTGATAATCAAAAAGAAAAACTTCTTAAACAATTCCCTGTACACGCAAAAGTCTTAAGAACACTCTTAAAGAAAAACAGAGAGGATTATGGACAATTAAAACTTAAAAGGACATCTGCAAAAGACCGGTACAGGCTTCTTAAAAATGTGAGAAACCGCCAGAGAAAAGGTTCTGAAATTATTGAAGAACTTTGCATTCGTACTAAAAAGCTACAACCAATAATGAAGCGTTTGCAGGAAATTTCTTCTGGAATGAGTAGTGTAAAGAAACAGATTTTATTATATGAAAAACGGGACAAGAAGAAGGATAAATTGCGAACCTTGAAATCCGAGTTATGTGAATATGAGGATTTGGTGCTTGAAACACCTGAGCGGTTATGCCAGCGAGTTGAGTCCTTTGAAAATGTTTTTAAAGAACATGAAATTGCAAAGAGAAAACTTTCCAGTGCAAATTTGAGATTGGTAGTAAGCATTGCGAAAAAATACAGGAATCGTGGTCTAAGCTTCCTGGATCTCATACAGGAAGGGAATACTGGATTAATGAGAGCAGTTGATAAGTATGAATATAGAAGGGGTTACAAATTCAGCACTTATGCTACCTGGTGGATAAGACAGGCCATAACTCGCTCGATTGCCGATCAAGCGAGAACGATCCGGATACCTGTGCACATGATCGAGACAATGAGCAAAATAAGAAATGTCTCAAAAAAATTATTACAAGAGAACGGCAGAGAACCTAGCATTGAAGAGATGGCAAAGGAAATAAAGATTTCTGTGTCTGAAGCAAGAAGGGTGTTAAAAATTTCAAGACATCAAATTTCTCTTGATAGGACAGTGGGAGAAAGTGCTGATAGCGCTTTTGGTGATTTTATAGAAGATGACAAAGCGGAATCTCCTGTTTTTGCCGCTGCACAGGAAATGCTTAAAGAAAAGATAGAAAGTGTACTGGAAACACTTACCTATCGTGAAAGGGAAATAATTAAGCTTCGCTATGGCATTGGAGATGGTTATACATATACGCTTGAAGAAGTTGGTAAAAAATTTATGGTAACTCGCGAAAGAGTAAGGCAAATTGAAGCAAAGGCGGTGAGAAAATTGCAGCATCCTATCAGAAGTAGAAAGCTGGAAGGATTTTTAGATAGTGTCGGAGAAGGTAAGTGAATAACATATTTCATGGATACGGGAAGAGGTAATGATTGATAAAATTGATGTACTAAAAAGAGTACAGTCGCTAAAAAACAAGATAAATGAGCTAGAAGCATCTCAAGAACGCAGAAAACAGGATGTTCAAAAAAAGAAACTTCAGATAGAAAAAGAAAAAACTCTTGCAGGAAAAAGACAAGAAGAGAAAATGGCAGTACAGAAGGAAATTGACAGAAAAGAGCTGGATCTAAAGACTAATGAAGGGGAAATAGCTAAGTATAACGTTCAGTTGAATTCTATCAAAACAAATAAAGAGTATTCTGCTTTGATTTCAGAAATAGGCAGTAAGAAAGCAGATATGTCGATATTGGAAGATGAGATTCTGGACACGATGTTAAGATTGGAAATAGCTAATCGAGGATATGTAAAAGCCACAGAAGATTTAAGGAATGAAGAGGAGAGCCTGAAAGATCTAATAAGCAGTGTAGACGCAGAGACAATAGAGGCTGATATTGAGATCGAAAAGATAAGGAATGAACAAAGGAAATATATAGACTTATTAGATGAACACACTTTAAAGAATTATAACCGGTTATCTAATATAATAGGTGGAAAAGCCATAGTTCCCGTAATTGGCAATGTCTGCGGTGGTTGCTCTATGAATGTCACTACACAAACATTAAACGAGCTCATGGGTGGTAAAGATTTGGTTTTCTGCCGAAGCTGTAGTCGAATACTCTATCTTGATGAAAATGGCGATTGAGAAGCAGGCAGGATGGCCGCTTCAGGGATTATTCACCTGTCCAATCTTTGAAGAGGAAAGTCCGAGCTCCATAGGATACAGTGCTCTGTAACGCAGAGTGGGAGTGATCCCAAGGAAAGTGCCACAGAAAAGATACCGCCTTGTGATATACTACTCGCAAGGTAAGGGTGAAAAGGTGGGGCCTGATAACGGCTTAATGTAAGAGCCCACCGCTCTCTGAGTGATTGGAGAGGCATGGTAAACCCCACTGGGAGAAAGGCTAAATAGAGAGGTATAAAGTGATCCGCTTTTAAACCTCCGGGTAAGCCGCTTGATTCCGATGGTAACATCGGAACTAGATTAATGGTCATCAAATACAGAACTCGGCTTATGG
>JANLHC010000207.1 GCA_024654465.1 Candidatus Scalindua sp. | reverse complement strand
ATCCAGCGCCATGTGATCAATATTGGCGGCATACGCAATCCCATGCTTTGATTCTCTGTAAATTTCCATTTGTGGATGATCGGGGCCCATGTGACACTTTCCGCAATTCTCAGGAGCTCTGGAAAGTTTTGCCTCAAATGAATGCCTCGAATGGCATGCGTGGCACGAACCCTTTGAACCATCCGGATTTAACCGGCCTATTCCGCTGTTTGGCCATGTATCAGGATCAATTATTGGTCTTCCTCCTTCCCGCACTATTTCACCCGCATCATCACGCTTAAACCTTATTACACTTCCGTGACATTGCAAACAACCGTTCACAGTATCTGCATTATTGCCTGGAAGACCAATAACCTTCTCAGCAAGCACGTTATCAAGACTATCAAAGATTTCACCGGCTTTTGCATGGTGACTTCTTGAAAACTCTTTATACTCATTTTCATGACAATTTGAGCAGTCTTTGGGGGTTACTAATGTAGAAATCAAAGCTCCCATATGCTGCCAGGCGTCTATCTCACCCTCGTTAGCCTTGTGACAATCAACACACCCTACATTTTTTTGAGCATGGCGTGAACGCTCCCATTCCATTACCAGAGCCGGCGCCAGGGTTTTATGACAGTCGACGCATATTTGATTCATAGTGGTCATTATCGGCCCTGGTTTTTCCTCCAAAAACTGGAGCTCTCCTCGCAACCCATTACCCTGTGCACACACGGCACCCAAAAGTAGCAGCACCACGGATGTAAACAGATAAGACATCTTTAAAACGTTTGTTTTGTTGCACATATTCTTAATTCTCCTTAGTGACATTAATATGTTATCCATTTTCTACTCTCTTTTCTTAAAAGAAAGACGTGTTTTTCCTGAACAGCTGTTTTAAGAAGGTTTCCCAAAAAACCAACAAATGTAATTTTTTTCAAGAAGGGGAGCGCTAACCATCCAACGGCAAGATGTCTTCCCAGACTGACGACCTCACCTAACAGTTTTGGGCGATACGGTTTTCTTTCTCCCCAAACAATATCGGCGTAGATATTGTTTGCTACCAATCTTCCCTGCTGTAATGCAAACTGAGCGGCAGCGGGAACAGGTTCTTTTGAGTAGGGATTCATTGCAAGGGCATTATCGCCAATGGCATATATAAATGGACAATCTTCTACTCGAAGAAATTCATCAACAATAATACGTCCTAATTGTCCGATTTTCATTCCACTTTGCCTTGCGAGTTCCTGCATGCGAATACCTCCCGTCCAGATCACCGTCATTGTTCTCAATATCTTACCCGATGAAAGAGTGACTGTGTCCGGAGTCCTACTAACAATTTTTGTTTCCGTTACAATTTTTATACTCTTTTCAATGAGTCTTTTATGAATACGCGCCGCAAAGGATTCATCCATTTTTGACATTATGTGACTGCCCGCTTCAATGATGATAATTTCAACTTCTTGAGGATTAACATGGTAGTTACCGATACACTGAGCAGCATGATCGGCAAGTTCTGAAGCAAACTCTATCCCTGATAAACCACCGCCGCCGACGACAAACCGAAGCATATCCTTGCGTAGTTTTTCAATAGGTTCTGATGCCGCACGCGCGCAGAGCCGAGTAATGTAGTCATAAATGAGTTGAGCATCCATTAATGTCTGAAGCGGAAAAGAGTTTTTCTGCAATCCAGGAATATTATAGAAATTTATCTGGCTTCCAAGCGCTATCGCCAAATAATAAAATGGTAGAGACTCGCTTCCCATGTGAATGCACTGTTTAGCGGAATCAATCCCGGTTACCTCGCCAAGATGAAAGATAATATTTTTTTTCTGTATAATGCGATCAATAGGGATGGATACTGCCGTCTTGCGGATAGCAGCCTCATGCAGTTGCGTCTTGAGCGTATGGTAAGGATTTCTGTCTATAAGATGTATTTGATATTCAGGGTGTTTATGGAACAACCTTGCTAATCGCAATGCAGCCGTAATCCCCCCATAGCCTGCCCCAATCACAACAATATTCTTTTTTGTTTCCATATGATTAAACGCATCATGTAATTTTTATTTTATCGGTTCTTGTTAAAAATCATCTCTCAAGTAAATTTAGCATATAGTCTTTCAATATCCAAGCCGCGTTTCCCGTATTTTTCACCCATCGTGATAAGCCTTTCATTAAACGTGGGTTTCATGATTTTATAAAACAACCCTACGTAGAGTTTTTCTTCACGTAGGGCAAGCGCCAATGCCTCATTTCTATCAGTAATCTCGTGTTTCTCATCTATATCAACAACCTGCGCGTTAAGTGACTGAAACGTTACCACCTTGTTATAAGTTATACACGGACTCAGTACATGTATAAATGAAAACCCTTTATGCTCCATTGCCTCACGTATTAAATTAATTAAATCATTTAATTTCGATGGCCCGGAATATCCTCTCGCTACAAAAGTACTTCCATAAATCAATGACAAGGCAATCGGGTCCATTGGTTCTTCCAGAGTACCGTATGGAGAGGAGCCGCTCTCAAATTTACACGGACTTGTGGGAGAAAACTGTCCCTTCGTCATCCCGAAAAGTGAGTTGTCCATGAGTATGTAGGTCATGTCAATATTTTTTCTTGCAGCATGTGGAAAATGCCCCGCACCGATACTTAACCCATCTCCATCCCCGCCAACGACAAAAACGTTTAGGGATGGATTTGCCACCTTTACACCAATTGCAATTGGAAGCGCACGGCCATGCGCACCATGAAAGCCGTATGCCTTTATGAAATCCGGCAGTCTGCCGGAACATCCTATTCCCGATATTATGGCGACATTCTTTGCGTCAATCTCTTTTTGACTAAACGCATTAAATAACGCTGTCAATACCCCATAATCCCCGCACCCTGCACACCAGACCGGCTTGTTTCTTCCTATATAATTAAGTGGTGTATAGCGCTTCATCAATTGCATAACTCTCTGACTTTGCTGTAAATTTCCTTTGCGGTAAATGGAATCCCGCCGCAAATATTTAGTGGCGTAACCTGCTTAAGGTATTTTCCCCTGAGGAGCATGGCAAACTGGCCTGTATAATTTATCTCAGGGACAAGGATTGTCTTTTTGTTTTTGAGAAAGTTTCTAATCGCTTTGTCCGGTAAGGGATTTAACACCTTAGGGTAAAAAACTTCTACGCCATAGCCTTCCGCATCAAGTCTTTCAAAGGCCTCCCTTACTGCCCCTTCAGTTGATCCCCAACCGATTATACCTATACTCGCATCCTGTTTTCCATATTTTTCAAACATATTAATGTCGCCCGAAATATCCTGTAATTTACGAAAACGCTTGGCAGTCATCCGGAGATGATTTTCAGGGTCATAACATGGCGAGCCGTATTCATCGTGCTCCAATCCCTGTGCCACATAGTATCCCGCATTCTCTCCGGGAATTGCCATGGGGGAAACACCGGCTGGAGTCAAGCCGTATCTGCGATATTCCTTAATTTCATCGTCTCCTGGTCTTAGCCTTTTACTCTGTTTTATATCCGCCATAACAGGTCTTCTAATACTTTCTTTCCTGTGTCCTAATGATTGGTCTGATAATACAATTACCGGTACTTGATATTTTTCGGACAAGTTGAATGCATTAATAATTTGAAAAAAACAGTCTTCAACGTTTGTAGGCGCTAAGACAATTCTTGAGGCATCTCCGTGTGTTCCATATAGAGCAAGATTTAAATCGGATTGTTCCGTTTTGGTAGGCATTCCGGTGCCAGGTCCTCCACGCTGAACATCCACAATAACCGAAGGTATTTCTGCCATACTTGCCATTCCAATAAGTTCAACCATTAATGAAAGCCCTGGCCCTGATGTAGCGGTAAAGGCTTTTTGGCCGGCAAATGACGCCCCTAACACCATTCCTAACGCGCTAATTTCATCCTCTGCCTGGATAACTACACCGCCAACCCTTGGAAGCTCCAGA
>JANLHC010000205.1 GCA_024654465.1 Candidatus Scalindua sp. | reverse complement strand
TTATTTTTACAATCTTACAGTCATGATAAGAAAAGAGAAAAAAGGTAGCTTTGTAGAGAACGGTACTTTCTCTACAAAATATCAGTTCAGTGTCGGCAGTAAAATAAGCAAGACTAAGCTGCCAAAAGCCAAATACAACTCTTTACTGCAATTACAAAGTCTTGATCCGGTAAAAATTATGACTGACCAGGAGAAAAGCAGGACCTGGTGGATGTATCAAGATCTATTTTATATAGAGAATCAAGGCATGTTCGGGGATGACGTAAAAGCTTTTGCCCTGGAAAAGTCCGGAAAGAAGAAGAAATAACAATGGAAGAATTTCCCAAAAAATTAACCGCGTATTTAGATACACTTGATGAGAAAAAGAGGGATGAAAAGACCAGGCTGTTTCAATCATTAGTCGAAAAAGCTCAATCCAATAAATTTCAGAGTCCTCGTTTCTGGGCGATGAGGCAGGTCCTTTCAGGTAGATCGCTGGAACAGATAAAAAGAAATATTAAAAAGAGAACTACAACAAAAGCGGATAGACACAAGTAGAGAATAATTGGAATAGGTTAGTATGGAAAAGAAAGGATATTGCGGCTACAAACTAAAAAAAATGATGTGCGCGACTATTCTTTCAAACTGACATCTCATTGCACTAACAAAATCAGAAAAACAAAAAAGTTAAAATTTCTAAAATGCTAATAAAATAAAATAAAATCAAAAAGATAGAATAATCAATACTCTCAAAAGTCACGCACACCACGGATAAGATTGTATATCAAATCAGAAAAAAAGCAAGTGAAAAACTAAGAATTATGTCACCCTTTTGATACAAGAAATCAAGAGCTAATGGCATGAAATAACTGTCTTGATATTAAACAAACCGGAGGCAGTGTGTCAAAAATCAAATCGTCACTTTAAAGTGTTTTTAACATCTCCAAAGTCCGTATTCCATAACGCCACAACACCTTACAGCCTGCAATAACCAATTTCTTCTTTTGTGCTATTTGATTAGGTACATTTTTTGCGATATTCTTGTGACAGGTGAAGAGGTATCTTCACTGATAAATTTAACAAGTTATTTAGCCTGTCTGTAACGGTATGCTCCCATCTTGTAGCGTCTTATATTGGAGATATTACAGAGTTTGACCCACAGGTAAACTAGAAATCTGGGGAATGGGGAAGATGATACCGGTCTTCTCAGAACCATAAGCAGTTTTTCTTCATGCAGGTCCTGATTGTGTTTTCTGCAATCAGGGCCCGCCTCCTATTGTATCTTATTAACTGAACGGACCGGGCGGACACGATTGCCGGCATTATCGTATACCCAGCATGCATTACCACCGCCGTAGCCACCAGTGAAGCGCACGCTCCAGGCACCGTCCATAAAACCGGCACTGTCATTTTCGTCGCCTGTCCAGATACCGGTCTGTTTCGCATCAAATACGGGGTCTACGTAAAGGCCGCTGGGATTTATGTTTGGTTCCAGCAGTGATATTGCTTCTTCCACAGTTGGCAGTCTCCAGTCTGAATACCCGGCATATCCGTTGTCGTTTAAATCTTTTACCCATTGCTTCGCTTTAGGCCAATCCATTTCTTCGTCAGAGCCGGACTGATGCCAGACCAGGCCAGTGGCATGGTCTATTACCACGCTATCTCCACTTACAGACTTGTTTTCATAACTATTATTGATTGTACTATATCCGTAAAATCCATAATTATGTTTATTGACGATAAAAATGTTCGAGATATACTGCACTTGCAAAGCAATTAAATCTCTATAAGACGAACGTAGAACTATTTGTGGTTTTTCTTCTGCCTTTATAACAGGAGCAGAAAGAAGCACAAATGATATGATTACGAGATGTAGTGGTAAGTATTTTTTCATTTTATACATATACTGAAGAATTAGAAAAATAAGAGAAAATTTTGAAAACATCGATTATAAACACAGCAGGGAATTAGGCAAGTTTATTTTGATTCAGGTTGGACACACTACATTCTTTAATGAAATAATTGTTCCGTTTTGAAACTATGGTAACCGCATATACATGCATCTAATATTAAGGCAAACGAGGCGGCAGGTGTCTTCTGGCAAATAAAAATGTAAAGAAAAAAAGTGGATATTTCTCAGAAAACAGGGAGAATAGACAGGGAAAAATTGGGGGAAGTACAAGCGGTGTTTATGGTAAATTATCAGAAAGGGGCTGTACATGAGTATAGTAGATAGTAATTCAGAAAAGAATCAAACCATTAAGGAAAAATTCGTAGATAGAGAGGTCTTCGGAAATATAAGTTCATTAATGGAAAGGATCATCAAGTGTGAAAAAAAAGAGATCTCCATTGAAAGGGATATCCTGGGGTCCATGACTACATTAATGGAAGATGTTATCAAAAGCGGCCGGAAGGATGGATCTGCTGAGAGAGAGATCCTTGAACGTACCGGCGCATTAATGAAGTCTATAAAAGGAGATAAGGACTGTGAGTTATTCAATGAGATAGAAAACCTGTACAAATATCGCATTGATATCCCGGAAATGAAAGATATGAAAGTCCATGAAAAGGTAAAGTCATGCAGAAGTGATGTTCTGGAAACAGAAAGAGAAAGAGTAGTTAAAGAGATAAAGGAAAAAATCGCTGAACTGAAAGGGGAAGAGAATTTCAGTGAAATGATATTGGGAGATGGAGAGATATCCGAGGAGACAAACAGAGTAAACCAGGCAGATATAGACGAAAGGATTGCGGAGCTGGAAAAATGCTTGCCGGGCATTGAGAATGCGAGCGGTGAAATGCAGGAGATTTGTGAATGGATACATGTTTCAAATTTTCTACATGACAAGCTGCGGGAAAAGGGACATCCGGTATGGAATGACGATAACGTGTATGTATGGGGGAGGACATCAACGGGGCAGGCAGTATTATTTGATGACGTGATATCCGAAATCTGCAACGACATGGAGATCCTTGAAGGCCAGAAGGGTGAGTGGAAGATATAATCTGAAAAA
>JANLHC010000204.1 GCA_024654465.1 Candidatus Scalindua sp. | reverse complement strand
GAAATAGAAGGAACTATTAAGGCAAATAAGGTAGTTTTCAGGGATAAACTGGTCTCCTTTCTTTCCTCAAAGAATCTAAGTGAGATAAGCGACCGGGCTAATCATCAAGGATTACGAACAGAGATAAAAGATATACTGAATAGTGCGCTTTTAGGTTCAGATGACGCAATCTCTCAGGTATATTTTTCTGATTTTATTATACAGTAATTATGGAAAATACGGAAAACGCGATACTTTCTAGTGAAGAAGTTGAAAGCCTGTTGGAATCTTTTCATGAAAGTCAAGGCATTGCAGCACAGCCTGATATTATCGAGGAGGTAGACAGCAAGGTAAAATATTATGATTTTAAAAGACCGAATACAATATCGAGAGAGAAGAAACGAATGTTGTATAAGGTGTTTGAGACTACTGCTTATCAGATAAGCAGGGAGGTTTCTAATTTCTTGAGGGGCACCGCAAAGGTAAGCTTGAACTCGATAGATGAATTAAGTTTTGAAATATTCAAAAATACATGTCCTGAGCTTATGTTCATTAATACAATCAGGTTAAAACCATTACAGGGTTTTGGATGTATTGCAATGGATATGGGGTTGTGCTTATCAATCGTTGAAAAGGCATTTGGAGGTGAGGGAAGACCGCAAAGCGAAATAAGGAAACTGACAGACGCAGAGACTTCAATTGTTGGCAATATAGTGGAAATAATTTTAGGCAAAATAAGCGATTCGTGGAAACCATATGATGAAATGGAATGGAATATTTCTGATACTGCAATGGAGCCCGGGTATCTTAATATTGCTTCTGAAGCTGACGTTGTGCTGTTAGTTTCCTTTACTTTTAATTTAGAAAGCAGCTTTGGTGAGATGAAATTTTGCGTTCCTGTTTCAAGTGTAGACAAAACTTTTAATCATTTTTTCAGCAGTAAACAGTCAAATTCAGCTGAAATTGACAATGAAAGTGTCGAATTACTCAAAAAATTATCAGGTGGCATAACGCTATGTGTAACTGGTGTACTGGAGGAAACCGATTTTACGGTAAAAGACATAGTGAATCTGAAAACTGGTGATGTATTAAGACTGGACAGTAAGATTACAAATAATCTGAAAGTATTTGTTGAAGGGCAAAATAAATTTTACGGAAAACTGGGCTTATTCGGTTCAAAGAAGGCTATACAAATTGTCGGATCATCAAGAGACGGTCCTGACTAAATTGGTATCCTTACAGAATTTAGGTATAATTAAAAATGATTATGCTGATTTAAATCTATATTTTTAAGGTTAACAATATGTAGTTTTTAATATTGTTTTTAGTTATTAGTTTATGAATGGAGATTATATGGAAGATAAGACAATTACAGATCAAAATGGACCTGCTCAATTTACTGATGATACAGAGAGCATTAAATCTGTTAAGTTCTCACCACTGGAACCTGTAAAGACTATAGCGGGAGAAGGAAATTCAAAAAATATGGACATGCTGATGGATGTCCATATTCCTGTGCTTGTAGAACTTGGAAAGACAGAGATGTTAATGCGTGATGTTATGGCATTGACACCGGGATCAATAATCGAGCTGGATAGTTTAGCTGGAGAACCGGTTAAAATATCAGTTCGTGGCAAAATAATTGCCTTTGGAGAGGTAGTAGTAGTTGATGAAAATTTTGGTGTAAAGATAACCAGGATTGCAAGTGCTTAAGATAGCGTTTTGCGTCTGAGGTGAGAGAGTTTTTGATCTGACATTAGAATTTATCTTAGCTGGTTCAAAAACCCGCATAATGAAAAACTTTATCGGGTCGGTAACCACTGATAATGCAGATTTGTTTATAGTAAAGATTGTAATCAGCAAATCTGACATCATTCCTTACAGTAGTACACCGTTTACTTTCAAATTTCTATAGAGAACATTTCCTGTTCTTATTCCAAAGCCACACATTAATTCTTGTCTAAGAAAACTACGCTTAGTTTAAAAAGACTACGTGAGACTTTATCACCGCAGATCACAAATGAGAGTTTAATATGACTTGTTTGTCTCTTTAGGCACAATAGCGTATAAGCCTTGCTGTGTTAATAAGATATAGCCATGCATTGTGGTACAGATATTAAAAAATACAATGGTATCTTATTTGCGATCTTGTCATATCAGATAAATATACTTTGTTAACTTAGTTCTATTCAAATATGAAGTTTACTACTCAAAAAACGTTGATTAATAAAAATAATCTAAATTCTATATTGTTCCTGGCGTTTGTTCTTATCTGTTTTGTTCTGACTCTTACCGTGATGCAAGGTGATCTTCTTGCTGACGTTAAAGGATCGGGACTGTTTAATGGTTATTCAAATGAGGATTCTGTTTTCGGTGGATACAAGGGGTATACAAAAACTATCAGTACATTGCTCATCGTTATAGCACTGATTATTGCAACAGTTTATGTTTTAAAAAAGAAGTATGGAGTAAGGGCAAATTTTGGAAGAAGCAGGAAACTGATACAGATAGTTGATCATACTCCAATGGGAGTAAAAAAATCGCTGTTTTTGGTTAAAGTACCTGGGAAATATTTAATACTTGGTGTCACCAATGACAACATCGGGTTGATAACTGAGATTGCTGATGAAGATATTGCTGTTGGTATGGGTAATACTGGTGATGATAGCGTTAACAAGAAGGAATTTCTTGAGATTATTAAGGAATCAATATCGGAGAAAAGGCAAAAATGAAATATTTGCTTATAATGCTTGTGTTTACGCTGTCTGTTGGAGCTGTTATGTTCTTTGCACATACTGTAGCTGCAGATGATGCAGTTAGTGACGCCATGAACATGACGATTAATATGGGTAACCTTAATGAACCAAAGCAGGTTGCCGGGATTGTAAAGGTTCTCCTGGTAATGACTTCTTTTACGTTTTTACCGGGATTATTGATGGTAATGACTTCATTTACCAGGATTATCATAGTTTTGTCATTTGTAAGGAAGGCGATATCTTCTCAACAAATGCCTCCGAATCAGATTCTGATAGGTCTTGCAATACTGGTAACTTTCTTTGTGATGGCTCCTGTGTTTAGTCAAATCAACAAAGAGGCTATCCAGCCATTCATGCAGGAGGAAATTGATCAGGGAGAGGCTTTTGAACGAGGTATCGTACCGTTGAAAACGTTTATGGCTAAGCAGACAAGAGAGAAAGATATAGCACTGTTCTATAATATTGCGGAGATGGAAAGACCAGATTCATTGGATGATGTTCCCGCACATATTCTATTACCGGCGTTTGTTGTGAGTGAGTTAAAGACCGCTTTTCAAATGGGTTTTGTAGTCTATCTACCGTTTATTGTGATAGATATGGTTGTTGCAAGTGTATTGACCTCAATGGGTATGTTTATGCTTCCTCCAATGATGATCTCCGTTCCGTTTAAAATTGTTTTATTTGTACTTGTTGACGGTTGGCATCTGATTATTCAATCATTAGTTTCAAGTATAAGGTAAATTATGGGATACGATATAGTAACTTTTCTTGGTAAGGAAACAGTAACAATTACATTAATTATGATTGCTCCACTTATTGGAACCGCGTTAGTGGTAGGTCTTGCGATAGGAATATTTCAGGCAGTTACAAGTATACAGGAACAGACTCTGACATTCTTACCAAAACTATTAGCAGTGTTTGGAGTATTCGCATTCTCTTTACCCTGGTTGTTGGACAAAATAACGTCGTTTGCGACACTGTTATTAGGCAACCTTTCTAAATATACTTTTTAAAAATGATACTGGATTCTATTAATCTTCTACCAATGTTTGCAATAGTGGTGATCAGGACTGCCAGTGTCCTTTTCTTTTCACCAATTTATAACCAGGCAAGCTTGCCACTAATTGTAAAGATAGGATTAGCATTAGTGATCGCATTTGCAATCTTCCCCACAATCAACAGCTCACAGCCGGCATTACCTGATAACATGATCAATTTTATTCTTATAGTTTTCAAAGAGCTTGCAATTGGATTCTTAATAGGTTATGTGGCGACATTGGCATTTGCCGCATTTGTTATGGGTGGAGGGTTAATTAGTTCTGAAATGGGTTTGACTATGGCAGAGTTGGTAGATCCATTATCCGGAGAACGCGTAAGTCCTATAGCACAATTACTTCAAATAGTAGCATTAATCTTGTTTTTTGCAATAAATGGTCATCACTGGCTGATAAATGCATTGGTCCTCAGTTACAAAACGGTACCTATAACAGGAGTTATAGAACTGGGGTTTTCGATGGGCAAGATAATGAACCTGTTTAATGGATTATTCGTGGCTGCTATTAAGATAGCTGCTCCTATTATGATTGTCCTGGGCCTTACTGTCGTAGTATCAGGGTTTCTGGCCAGATCGACTCCGGAGATAAACATATTTTTGATTATTTTCCCAATGAAAATTCTTGTTGGTTTTTTACTTTTAGCCATAATGTTTCCTTTTATTACACGCGCAATAGGGTATCTATTAGAAATGCTTCGTAAAGACATATTTAGTTTGGTAGGGGGTATGTAAACAATGGCATCAAATGAAGAAAAAACGGAAGCGCCAACGCCCAAAAAGAAAAAGGAGGCCACTGAAAAGGGACAGGTAGCTAAGAGTCAGGATGTAAATAGTGCCTTGATATTGTTGTCAGGAGTTTTGCTTATGTTATTTTTAGGAGGTTCAATGATGATGCGGATGAGGGATACGATGGGTATGATTTGTAAGAATCTTTACTACGAAAATTTCGATGTTGATACTTGTGTAGGTTTGTTGATGGATATATCTATTAAGAACCTGAAAGGGGTTCTGCCAATAATGGGAGGGTTTATGGTAGTTGGCGCAATAGCCTCCTATTCGCAAGTGGGTTTCGTTTTTAGCCGCAAGGCACTCATCCCGAAATTTAAGAAGATAAATCCTTTATCCGGCATAAAAAATCTTGTTTCGAAAAGATCACTGATTAAGACAGCGATGTCTCTTGTAAAATTATCCATAATGGGTGGTATTGCATATGTTTCTATAAGAAAAGATCTTGAACCGTTGATGGAGTTAGTGAGTATGCGGACGGAAGCAATCTTTTCTTCTGCATCCGGTCTTATATTTGGGATAACCTTGAAAATAGCCATTATTTTGTTAATCCTTGCTCTACTTGATTTTGTGTATCAGAGGTGGCAGCATTCGAAAGACCTGATGATGACCAAGAACGAGGTTAAACAGGAGGCAAAACAGACTGATGGAGACCCTCTGATAAAAGCCAGGATTAAGAGTACTCAGCGTGAAATGTCAAGGAAGAGAATGATGCAGGCGATACCAGATGCAGACGTGATAGTTACAAATCCGACGCATTATGCCGTAGCCCTTAAATACGATGCTGCCACAATGGATGCACCTAAGGTTATAGGGAAAGGTGTTGATCTTATAGCATTAAAAATAAGGGAGGTAGCCGCGAAACATGATATCCCGATAGTCGAGGATAGAATTCTTGCACGCGTTTTATATAGTACAATTGAGATTGATAGTGATGTGCCACCAAAACTTTACCAGGCAGTTGCAAAGGTACTTTCATATGTCTATCAATTGCGCAACATCGTTGCAAACAGATAATCAATATTATGGAGAAACAGAGTGAATGAAGCGGAAATGAATACATCGGGAAATAATAAAAAACCGCTGTATAAATATAGTGAATTTGGACTTGCGGTTGGAGTGTTGGTTATACTATTTGTACTCATAGTACCGTTGCCTACATTCCTACTGGACATTTTCATCACTATTAACATATCGTTATCATTTCTTGTGCTTCTGGTTACATTGCATGTGAGACGAGCCCTGGAGATTTCTGCATACCCTTCTCTCTTGCTGTTTCTTACTCTTTTCCGGCTTGCCCTGAACGTTGCATCAACACGTCTTATACTTATGCATGCTGAAGCCGGCCAGGTAATTGCGTCATTCGGTAATTTTGTGGTAGGCGGTAATGTAGTAATTGGGCTGGTAATTTTTATAATTCTGACAGTTATTCAGTTTATCGTAATTACAAAAGGTTCTACCAGGGTCTCTGAAGTAGCTGCCAGATTTACTTTAGATGCGATGCCCGGTAAGCAGATGAGCATTGATGCCGACTTGAACTCAGGCTCTATAACTGAGGAACAGGCAAAAACAAGACGAGCCGATATAGGACAAGAAGCTGAATTCTATGGTTCGATGGATGGTGCAAGTAAATTTGTAAGCGGTGATGCTATTGCAGGAATAATTATTACGATAATAAATATCGCAGGTGGTATTGTAATAGGGACGATGATGCAGGGCATGAAAATTAATGAAGCATTATCCACTTACACTCTTTTGACGGTAGGAGATGGATTAGTAACACAGATTCCTTCTCTGATAAATGCTATCTCTGCTGCCTTGCTCATTACAAAGTCAACCTCTAAGTCTAGCTTGGGCAAAGACTTGTCTTCTCAGTTATTGACAGTTCCAAAAGCATTAGGTATGGCAGCCGGAATATTATTCATTTTTGCTTTAATTCCCGGAATGCCTAAAATCCCTTTCTTTTTAATGTCAGCTCTCTTCGCTTTTCTTTTCAACGTTACCAGAAAGGCTTCAGCCAGTGGTAGGGCAGAAGCAAATGGTGGAAAAGAGATAACAGCTGATAATGCAACAAAACAATTGGGTGAACCAGAAGATGAATTTGAGAGACTGTTACAGGTTGACAGAATGGGAATTGAAGTTGGGTACAAATTGGTTCCACTGGTGGATCCAAAGAAAGCAGGGGGAGTGTTAAGTAGGATAAATTCACTCCGGAAACAGCTTGCCAGAGATTTAGGTATAATTATTCCGCCGATACGTTTAAGGGACAACCTGCAGCTTCCTTCAAATGGATACAGTATTAAGATTAAAGGGCAGGTTGTTGATAAGGGCGAATTGATGCCGGATTGTTATCTTGCTTTAGGTGATGAAGAAACAGACCCCATTGAAGGGATCAAGACCACCGATCCGGCATACGGCTTGCCTGGCGTGTGGATAACAGAGTCAAAGAAAGAGTCTGCAGAGGCGGTGGGTTATACAGTAATTGACCCTACTTCTGTATTAGTAACGCATTTGACCGAGGTAATTAAAACTCATGCTTATGAAATAATTACCAGAGAAGATATTCAAAAATTAATTGATGCAACGAAAAAGGATTCCCCAACACTGGTTAACGAATTAACTCCAGCTGTTCTTACGCTGGGTATTGTACAGGAAGTGGTAAAGAATTTATTAAGGGAGAAAATTTCTGTAAAAGATTTTGTAACTATACTGGAAACTCTTATTGACCATGCACCAACCACGAGGGATCCTGAAGCCCTTACAGAGTTTGTGAGGCAGAGACTATGCAGGGCATTATGCGGTCAGTATCAGAGTGAATCTAATAAACTCAGTACTATTTCCTTTGAACCAGGACTTGAACAGGAAATCATAAACTCTGTTCATGATATGGGAAGCAGGTCGGTACTTGCTTTAGAGCCTAATTACGCGCAGAGAATTATTGATGCAATTGTGGAAACCGTCAGGAATGTCAGTGTAACCAGTAACAGTGCAGTTCTTCTAACGTCTTCTTCGCTAAGAAGTCATATTAGAAAACTAACTGAAACTGCAATTCCTTATTTACCAGTGTTATCGTATAAGGAAATTGCGCCGGGGGTTCAAATCGAATCACTTGGCATTGTGAGTTTGACAAATGAGAATTAAATCATTTATTGCGACGACGATACAAGAGGCGCTGAAAAGCGTAAAAAGAGAAATGGGTGATGGCTCAATAATCCTCGAAACGAGAAATATAGAGGAAGGAGACATTAAGAGCATAAAAGGTCAGACACTGGTTGAGGTTATTGCAGCTGAAAATAATAATGGACAGAATAAAGATCAGGATGAGGTACGGAAAGAGGGGCGGGATGTACAAGGTGATAGAGGTGATTTAAATATACAATCGCCGGACCAAAACCCGTCTGGCACATCTCCGTCAGATCCGCAACAGTCAGAACAATATTCATCCGCTGCGGAACATAAAGATATGTCTGAAGATCATATGGATAATGTTGTTTTATCGGATCATTTACATTCAGATAAGCTGGCCGAACCAGCGGATTCAACTCCTGCAGATCGTTTGAGTGAATTCTCAGGTATGGTACAGTCTGGCAAAATCAAGCAGGTATCAAAATGGATAGTAAATAACAAGGTTGAACGTTCAAAACTACATGTGAATCATGATATGGAAAATAATGGTGATTGTTCTGACGCAAGCGAGAAATTGTTTAAACAACTTCGTATTCAACAAGTTGAAGAAGAGCATTCGAGGCTTTTAATAAATAACGTTATGAGCCGGCTGAGTAATGATGAGTTTGATAAAATGGATTTGCATTGGAATATGCTCAGGGAAAGTATTATTCACAAAATCAAAACTTCTGATTCATCTTCTAATAATCAACAAGAATGCAAAACAAAGGTATTTATTGGTGCTGCTGGGACCGGTAAGACTACGACTATTTTAAAGCTGGCATCTGATACGAAAAAACTGTCAGATAAGGAAATTTTATTAGTAAGTATCAGGGGTCATTCTGCGGAAAAGCTGAAAAAAACAGCAGACAGAATGGGCGTGACTCTCAGAACGGTAACTTCACACCGGGAGCTAAGAGATATTATAGACAAACATGATGGTTTATCACATATTTTTATTGATACTCCCGGAATAAGCTATCTTGATGATAATGCATTATCAAGCCTCAAGGGATTCCTCGATGAAATTCCGAAAATGGAGACACATCTTGTTGTAAGCGCGACCACGAGATATGCTGACATAATTAATATTGTTAATAAATTTACGGTATTTCCTCTTCATAGATTGCACTTCACCAAGGTTGACGAGACTTGTTTGTATGGAACCTTATTTAGCGTCGCAATGGAAACACAGATACCTCTTTCCTGTATCTCCGATGGGCAGGAGGTGCCAGAAGATCTTAGGCCGGTAACTGCAGAGATGGTTGCGGACATGGTATTACAAGTCTGAGAATTTCTGTATTCGGATTACGGAGTCGATTTAGGTAAGAGATGAATAAAAAATCTTAAAATTCCGTAATTTTAAATTGGAAAGATAATGATAAGACAGAGACTGGCAGTGATTGGTTTTAAATCCAGCATAAATATTGCTGTAATTGTGTTTTTCGCGTCGTGTATTATCGGGTATGCGTCAAATCTGGCTATTGATACGCTCATTCAAAAGGCAGTCATAGCAGGCTGTCTGACTGGTTTGACAGCTTTTGTATTGGTAAAAATTCTGGTGAAATATATACCGGAAAATATTGGTATGGTTGAGGACAAGGATAATGAAGCCGGTACATGATGATAACTCCGTTTGGTTATTAAGTAATTAAACAGTTTGTGAGGAAGGTAAAATGCAAGCAGACATTGCTGTAAAACAGAGGACGAAAAAAAATTATGATGTAGTAAATAAAACCAAGCGGGATAAATACGTTATGGACTATCTGCCACTTGTTAAGTATGTAGTGGGGAAATTTATGATATATCTGCCGTCTCACATTGAACAGGAAGATTTGTTTGAATCCGGTATCCTGGGATTAATAGAGGCTGCAGAGAGATTCGATGATTCTAAAAATGTAAAATTTAAAACTTATGCATTTCACAGGATCAGAGGCGCTATTTTAGATTATCTCCGCCTGCAGGATTGGGTGCCTCGTTCAGTAAGAGAGAAGGATAATTTAATCAAAGAAACATATAACGCCCTGGAACAAGAATTAAACAGAACCCCTCATTCCGAAGAGATTGCGGAGGCAATGGGTATTAATTGCAGTGATCTGGATAAGATGTTGGTAGATATAAATATGTGTTCCATGCTCTATCTTGAAGATATCAGTTTTGGTGGCGATGATGATTCGAAAGTAAAGGTTAGTGAAATCATAAAGGATAAAAAAACCAGTGGGCCATTATGTAACCTGGAATTACAGGAAGAGCAAGAGGTATTAGAACGAGCTATTAAGGCGCTATCTCCCAAAGAAAAGCTGGTTATTACTTTATATTATTATGAAGATATGCTTTTGAGAGAGATAGCAGAAGTAATGAATTTGTCAGAATCGAGAGTATCGCAATTACATCATAGAGCATTGATGACCATCAGGGCAAAGGCTCATAATTGACACATGGAGTATAAGGAATGCATGATTTTTTACCTATTACACTGAATAGTTTAAAAGCCGATACAAGAATTGGTTGCGATATATACCTGCTTATACGCAACAATGGTACTAGCAGATATATATTATATTGCAAAAATGATGCAGCATTTGATAACGAACAAAAGGAGATGCTGGTAAGAAAGAATATAAATAAGCTTTTTATCGGAAAGGAAGATCAACAAAAATATTCTGAATATCTTGAATCAAATCTTAAAAATATTTTATCTGATGATAGAATTGAATCAAAAGAAAAAGCTCAAATAGTTTACGGTACGGCAACAAACATGCTTCGGGATGTGTTTAATGCACCAAGGTTTAAGAATCTTGAGCGGTCTAAGACGTTTGCTTACAACATGATTGACTATATACTCAGGGATGGCAAGGCAGCATATAACCTGCTTAAAATAACGTCTCACGATTACTATACATATACGCATTCAGTCAATGTTGCAACGATTGGATCATTATTTGCAAAAAATATTGGTTTGGGTGAAAAAGATATGAAAACGTTCTGTACCGGCATGCTTCTCCATGACCTTGGTAAAACTAAGATCCACTCTGATATTCTTAATAAAAAAGGTACGTTAACCGACGACGAATTCAAAGAGATGAGAAAACATCCTGAAATGGGCGTGGCGGTATTAAGGGAGTCTGGAGATTCCTTTAACGAAGAATATTCAATAATATTGCAGCATCATGAAAATTGTGATGGCAGTGGTTATCCATTTGGTCTTAAAAAAGAAGAAATACACTATAGTTCCAGGATAGTTCGTATAATCGATATATACGATGCCTTAACTACGCAAAGGTCATATTCAGCGCCTCAAAAGCCGTATAATTCTTTGAAAGTGATAAGAGATGAAATGTACCACGCTGTTGATCATACAATGCTGAAGAGCTTTATAAAGTTTCTAGGGGGACATGGAAGCTCTTAGACTCGCTCCACCAGCCTACATCAAAAAACCTGACCAATTTCCAATCTCTTTTTTGACAATCAATAGAGGTGTATAGATAGAATGCTTACGATTGAAGCCTGTACATTAGGGAAAAATTTAACAACTTGTGATAAAAAAATGGAATTATTTAACAGATATACTTCGACTAGATATCCCCATCGTGCACAGCAGAGATTTTATGTAAATTATAAGTGGTTATATATATATGCCTTATGCTGTGCTGAGGAAATAATGTTGTTTGTTATGGGATTAGGCACAAGGGTTGCTTATTACGTAATGTGAAAATAAAGATATTAAAATGCAAATAATTATTTAATGATTTATCAATAATTTTGTAATCAGTAGAAAGGGGTGGTAAAAATGTTAACTATGTCAGATAGAGATGCATCTGTAAAAGATACGGGTAAAAAAACAGGTAGTGCATGGATAAAGAACGTATCTCTCAATAACAGAGTAAATGAGGAAGCAATTGGCATAGCATTGACTTCTGTATTTCAGTTTGAAAGAGTGTTTAAGTTGATCAGCAGCTTAGTAACTAACATAGTAACGGCTAAGTACTCATCTATAATGCTGATAGAGGGAGATAAATTACGTATAAAGTACTCTAACCACCTTCCGGAAAACGTGGAGAATGAATGCGGAGTAAAGGTGGGAGAAAGTATATCCGGATGGGCAGCTTTAACAGGTGTTAATGTGCTTGTTAAGAATATAGAGACTGATACAAGGTTTGCGAAAAAAAATAATATAAGATATTCGAGTAAATCTTTTATGACCGTGCCCTTACTTGTTAGTGGCAAAGTTATGGGCGTTTTAAATGTTAATGACAAAATGAATGGTGAAGTGTTTAGTGAAAGTGATCTGAATACCCTTAAGATTATTGCACGGTATTCCGCAATTGCTATAAGAAATGCCACATTGTTGGAGAAGACTAAGAAGCTTTCTATTGTCCAGCAACTTGATAATGATTATTACGACAAAAAAAATAAATATCTTCCGGTTACATTGAAAAGCCTTAAGATAGGTCCTTTTAACAAAAGTGAGTTATATCTGAAAAACAGTGCCAATGGTGAACACAATTATGTTTTGTACTGGAAAGGTGGCGATAGATTATTTATTAACGATAAAAGAGAAGAATTTATAAGAAAAAATATTAATAAACTTTATGTTCCAAAGAACGGCAGAAAACAATATCTGCGTTTTATGGAATCCAATCTGGAAAAAGTTGTTGGGCATGAGGAAACCTGCGCAAAAGAAAAACTTAGCATTGCCAAAGACATTGCGGTAAATATTGTTAGTGATTTAAGCGCGGTACCTGATGAAATATGTAATATAGAGAGAGCTAAACAATGGATAAATAGTATAATGGGGCTCGTTCGTAATTCCAGGAATAACCATATAGATATGGGTAGCGTGAAGGCCGATGATCAATACTTATACGGGCATTCGATAAATGTTACTATGCTTAGCCTGATTTTTGCACATCATATAGGTTTGAACGTAGAAGAAATAAGTGAATTAGGATTGGGCCTGTTCCTTCAGGACATAGGCATGAAAGATGTAGATCCTCTGATCATCAACAAACCTACAAAATTAAATAGTGACGAATATACTATTATTAAAAAGCACTCAGAGATAGGTTTCCATATGTTACAGGAAACCGGACAGGTGTCTCCGGAATCCTGCATACTTGCGTTGCTTCATCATGAAAACTTTGATGGTAGTGGTTATCCTCATGGACTGAAAGAAAATGATATTAGTTTGAATGGCAGAATTTCACGTGTTATCGATGTATATAGTGCCATTACATCTGACAGGCCGTATGCAAATGCCAGGACATCAGATGCTGCTTGTGTGATAATGAAAGAAAAGATGAAAGGTTTGTTTGATACAGAAGTATTAGGTGATTTTATAGACTTTGTAAAATCTGTCAGCGTTGCGAATAAGTCAAACGTTGTGGGAGTATAGTAAAGAAGTTCAGGTGTAATACGGATTTTCTTTTGCATCACTTCCGTATTTGTTAAACTTGTTTTCCAAGCATGACAATAAACATTTTAATCAATTTCTTGTCATAGTCGTCTTGAAATTCACTAAGAAGTTGAAACGCCTGAAACGGAGAAAAGGCTTTTTTGTAAGGTCGTTCAGTTGTCAATGCGTCGTAAAAATCTACAATCGCTCCAATTCTTCCATTTATATGGATTTGATCTTTGTTTAATTTATATGGATATCCTTTCCCTGACATCTTTTCATGATGTTGAAGTATTGTGACTAAGGAGTTCTTCGGTATCTCTGTGTTGCTGCTTGTCAATAGTGCACTTGCAGCAGTGACGTGACTCTGAATTTCTTTGAACTCATCTCCTGTCAGCTTACCAGGCTTATTCAAAATGCGTAGATCGATCGTACATTTTCCCAGATCGTGTAATAGCGCTCCTAATCCGAGCTCAAGGAGGTCAGGATCTCTTCTTAATTTCAATTCTGTCCCCAACCCGATGCTCAGGCTGCAGACATTTAACGAATGTGTATACGTATAATAATCATGTGTCGTAATTTTTAGCAAGTTGGAGAAGTTATTTTGATTCTCCAGTATTGTGTCTGTTAATGTTACGACAAGATCACCTGCTTTTTGAATAGTTTCTCCACTACTTGGATCTTCAAAAATATCTTTTATAATGAATTTAGAATTTTCACGCAAAATACTGTATTTTAGCGCTGATGAGTCTTTTTTTGACTTACTAAGTTCTAATGAGAGATTGTTTATATATTCTTTGTATAACGGTATGTCCTCTTTGTGGATTGCAATGGCAGATTGTGCGTTATGAATATCTTCCGGTATAATGCCAGGTAAATTATTCTGTTTATCAGGGCCAACGAAGAGCTCGACATCAAGGTCTGATTTCTTGTAAACATTAAAATTAATTCTTGAACCTGGCAGCAGGTTTACTTTTTCTATAGGGTAGTAATCAAGATATGTTTTATAGTATTTTTCTAAGTTCTCCGGATTATCAAATGGTGCTGTAAAACAATCGTTTGAGATATTTGTATTATTTGTGTTCTCAATTGAATGGCAATAATCATCAATCTTTTCTCTATCATCTTCCGAAACAAAAATTGTTATTACTTTGTTTTTGGCCAGGTTATTTAGCGTCTCTTCAGTGAATGGTAGGTTTTGTTTGCGGAACAGGACGATCTTGTTGCTTGTTTGAATAAAGATATCAAAATCAAGTATAGTATTTACCTTCAAATTTTTTATAGCAACAGGGAAATAATTTAAAGTTTTCGTAACCATTTTAATTTCTTCTTTGGATTCCAAATTTGTTAAAATCAACCACCACCCTTTTTATGCCTAATCCTCACATATTATTATTGGAAGATATCTACATATCTGGGTGAATGAACTGCTTGAAGTCTCATTGATTGTTGTGCTCTCATTCTTTTGTTAAGTCTGCTAAGCCTGATTTTCGTATTTTTAACTGAAGAATCTAACTTAGAAATGCTATCCAGATCGTAATTTCGTATTTTGATTATTATAGAGTGTAATTGATTCAACAAAGAATATAGTCGTTTATCTAGTATAAGGCTTTTATTGTTTGTCCTCAATTCTTCATGTATTTTTATATTAAGTTTGTCTAGACGTTTTATCTCTTTAACATAATTTTCCTTTCCAGTTGTTATTAAACTGAGTTTCTTTGTGTTATTGGATTGTATAGCCTCATCTTGTTGTTCTGTTAGTTCTAAGATTTTTTCGTAATACTTTTGCTTGCGGATTAAATAAGCAAGTATCTCTTCTCTATTAGCAGTGTTCAGGTTTTTCATAGTATTTAGCCGGAGATATCAAGGCTGTTGATGACATGATCCGGGCTTTTAGCAACTATCTCTTCATTGTCCTTTATGCTGTCCCAGGATTCTCTTAATTCAGACAGAATTCTTATTGCATTGTCTAACGGTTTTGAATTCAGTTTTAAATTGGCATCCGTTATTTCACGTAATATAAAGTTGTATAAGTTTGATAATGAAGATGCAATTTCTCCTCCTTTGTCTCTATCTAGTGTTGTTAACAGTTCAAAAATAATTTCAGTCGCCTTGTCCAGTGTATGGCCTTTTGCTTCGTATTGTTTTTCTGAAATCTCATTTTTAGCTTTGTTGAGTAAAACAATTGCTCTGTCATATAACATTATGACCAGGCTGATCGGGCTAGCCGTATCTACTTGCGACTTTTTGTAAGTTTTAGTCTGTAACGTTTCCATTTAATTCCCTCATTATAAATTTAGAAAAGTTTCTCATGCAGATTTCTTGATATACACATCATTAATTATTCCATCTCCGACAGATACTATTTGGCGAGCTGGCCGAGTTGTTGTGCCATGAAAGAACTAACTGATTGAAGTTTTGAAAGATTTAATTCCAGTGCAACAAATTGTTTATTGAGTTTTAATGTTTCCATGGCCAGTCTTCCTTCACTAGCCACGATAGATTTCTGCATGTTATCAATTATATCCTGTAGGCCATTCATTCTGATGGTGAGCAACCCGTCGAATTGGTCTGTAATAGAATCGACGTCGTTATACATCAGCTCACCTACTCCCATTGTAAGCTTTACATTGCCCTTTGAGCCTGTAGAGGTAGAAGTAACTTTTATTTTAAGGTCTTCAATGCTTGTTGTTGAAGAATCGGGTGGGGTGTCTCCTGTAAGGAGTTGCCCATTGCCAGTGGCCGCTTCACCATTTATTGTACCGGCTACATCTGCTCCGGTGTAAGTACCTACTGTTCCCAGGAGGGCATTCGCCTCTGTAGTAGTAAAACCGAAGCTGCTTCCGTAACTATCATGTGTAAGGACCAGTTTATCGCTTCCATCTTTTGATGCCGTTATTTCCAGCGCGTGTCTGCCGGTAACACCGCCGGTGTTTGATGTCAGTACTGTACCGAAGTCCAGGCTGCCAGGCTCTGTTATGGTAAGTGATACCTGGCTGTCTCCGTTAGTGACGTCTGTTAATACTATTTCTCCGGAACCGTTGATAGTAGCCGATACGCTATTTTCATATGCACTTTCTATTGCAGAGAGAAAGTCCTGAACGGTGTCTGTAGAGACGTCACTGATTGTATATGAATCATTTATACTCCGTCCGGATCTGGTGGTTCCGGTAAAAGAAATTACGTCATTATTTGACAGGTCATTTGCGTCTCCACCTGTATTAATCGTATTGAACACAGTACTGGCAGTTATTGCGCCTCCTCCCGCGCCTGTAGTTTTAGAATTTGCCACATTTCCTACAAGAGTTTGAGTACGCTCAGTAGCAAGCTCTGAATTGATTGTGTTTACGATATTATCGATAGTACTGCCGTTCTGCGAGGGATCCCCGTCAAGGCTTATCGTTGCAACCCTGCTGGAAGAAGTGTCCGTAATTGTCAATGTGTCAGTAAGCCCAGCCCCGATTCCATTGGTAAGCACTATTGACCCTGTCTTAGACGCCTGGCTGGCAACCGTATTGATGGTTACAGCATAATTACCCGCAACTGTGTTTTTCGTATGGCTTACGTAAGATATTTCATTGTTAGTAGTAGTGCCTTCAGCAACAAACATCCTTTTCACAGCATAAAAATCAGAACTAATTTTTGATAAGAATGTACTCTCTTTTACAGACAACTTACCAAATTTATCGGATGTTATCCCAATCAATGAGAGAGCATTGCCATCGGTCGGAAGCAAAGGTATCGATTTTGATAACGTATTTTGAATAATACTTTTAATTGTCCTTAAGGTACTTTCACCGGAGAGGATCCCGGCTTTTTTTGTGTCTTCATTAAATGCGAATTGCTGGTTTACGTTTTCGATTATTGCATTGTATGCGGTTGTAAATTTATCTACCTCGCCCTTTATGCTGGCCGTATCTCTAGATATGGTGATGTTCGCGGTTGAGCCGTTTTCCACTCTGGTAACGTCCAGGGTAACACCGCTTATGACATCATCAATGGAATTATTGGTTCGTGTGACGGCAACTCCGTCTATAACTACTTTCGCGTCCTGTCCTGTTGTCACCTCCATATCATAGCCTTCAGTGGTTACGGAAACGGTACCAAAATCAAGAGTTCCACCACCTTCATTATTTGTTATTATTTGAATACTCAGCTGGCTGTCTCCCACGGTGTCATCAGTTATTACAATCTTCCCGGTACCATCGATTGTTGCACTACCTGCTCCAAGCCCGAATGTAGATTCTATCTGTGTCAGCAGGCCGTCTATTGTGTCAACGGTCCTATCCGTTATTGTGTAAGTCCCGGAGACTGCAGCACCTGTGTGGTCTGTCCCCGTCAAAGTAATTGTGTCACCATTGACAACATTGTTTGCGTCGCTACCGGTATTTATACCCTCAAATGTTGTTCCACTGGTGACTACACCACCACCAGCGAGAGTTGTTTGTGTATTGGCTGTAGACCCTGTGTGTACTTCAGCAATCGAACCCTGAGATCTTTTAAGAATTCCTAATGTCTCAAGAATGTTATTGGTGTCTGCAAAAGCTGTGGTTCCGTTGATGTCAATCTGATAAGTTGTAACCCCGTCAGTAGTAGTGCTTACTACGGTGGCAGTTCCTTTTGATACTCCTGTAAGTGCTGCATTTATGTTGGTCGCAATAGTAGATAAGGATTCAGCGGCAAGATCTATCACAACATTTTGTCCTCCAATAACTACTGTACCGTTTTGAGCCGTTGCCAAACCAAGCAGTGATTTAATAGCAGAACTGCTACTGGAGAATTCATCAGACTCTGCTCCATCACTTGTTGTATTCTTAATAGATTTCGTGGCGGAAGCAAGGCCCAGTCCTTCAAGTATGTTCTGGGCATCAGATGATGCGTCGAGTATATTAAACGCATCTTTACCTGTACTGTCACTGGTAAGGATCATGCGGTTATCAGTAGCGGAGACAGATATTAAGGTCGCTGTTATTCCGGTAGCATCAGTACCCGAATTTGCAGTATTGATTGTTGATATAATGTCAGTAAGTGTGTCTGTAGCCGAGACAATTATACCTGTGCCGTTTATGACGAATTCTCCGGCAAGGTTCAGTGCAGTGTCTGAGGCGGTAAAACTCTCAGATGACAGCTGCCTTGCCTGGGCCAGCTGTGAGCCTGCTGTGAATGATAATGTATGTGTGCCCGGACTCGCCTTTGCTGTCACTGTGATTGTAGCTATCTCGGCTGCTGTAAAAGTGGTTGAGTCTGTAGATGTTGAGGTTTTGAAGACATCAAAAGTGTCGCTATCTTTAAGAGTTTTTGCTGTTTCCTGGAACGCTGATAGCTGTGTATTAAGGGATTGAAAAGCTGTTAGTTTGTTGCTTTGTAAAGTCTGATTATTAACTACAAGGTCTACACGTCTTCTACTGACACCAACAAGTTGTTCTATAAGTTTTTTAGTATCAAGGCCTGAAATCAGACCTCCAATCGCACTTGTTCCTGTTGCTCCTGCCATTAAGTCCTCCCGATGTGTCGCCTCTTGTTGATAGAAGTTTTCATGTCTCTAAATCGTAATTACTTCAACTACTATTAAGAGGATAAAATTCCTGTATTATTCCTTTTGGTAATAATAGACTATCGTTAAAATGCTTTGCTATTGTTATCTTCTCAATTTCATACGAATATTCGTTCATTAATCTATTTATAGTTCCCCTGTTGGTTTGTTTTGCCTTTTCAATTTCTTCTTGAGTCGCATACCAGCAGTACCAATTAAGAAAGTTGATTTTATCAAGATTGTTTTCCATTGTTATTTATCCTTTCTAGAAGCGTTATAAAATATAAGCAATGATTGTGCCATCTGGTATTTTAAATCTGTGTTTTGTTATGGTTAACAATTATAACAACTTAAGATGTTGATGCTTTTTTACATCTTCAAATTCAATAGGTAATTTTTGCGTATTAATGACCTGTTTTTTCCCTTTATTCAGATGTGTTAAAATAAGAAAGGGAGAGTGGTATTATCCACTCTCCCTTTCTATAGTTCAAACTCGCTCATTAGTATTGACGAGTGTTGCCTGCTTGTGTGTTTATCCGAGCAGTTTTAGTACTGACTGTGGTGCCTGGTTAGCCTGAGCAAGCATTGAAGTACCAGCTTGTAACAGTATCTGGTTCTTAGTGAAAGATACTGTTTCAAAGGCCATATCAGCATCACGAATAGTAGACTCAGCAGCACTCAAGTTTTCAATCGTACTTGAAAGGTTAGCAGATGCAAAACCAAACTGGTTTTGTGTTCTACCAATTGTCGCACGAGCATTTGCCAGTGTATCGAGTGCAGTATCAATAGTTGTCAATGCTGACTGTGCGCCAGATAATGTGCTTACATCTACATTTGCAGTCAATCCACCTGCGGTTAGATCAGCTAGAGAGAAAGTAATTTTATTATTAGCATTATTCTCATAACCAACCTGGAATGATGATGTAGAAGTTGCAGTGGTTGCCAGAGAGCTAGTAGCTATACCAACAGAATCTACGAGTGAGTTTGCTGTGATCTTGACACCAAATGTTGAGAAATCCAATGTATCAGTCTGTATCCCAGACAGGGCGCTTAAAGATATAGTTTGTGTATTAGTACCATCTGTGAGTGTCATAGCACCGTTACCAGCAGTACTTACGGCTACGCTATATGACGTGGAGGCTGTAGCGTTAGACACATCAATTGCAGTTATACCATTAGCACCTGTTAAGTTACCTGCAGAACTAACTGAAAGCCCACCAAAAGATCCATTGATTAACGATGAACCTGCGTATTTAGTTGAGTTAGCAATTCGAGATATTTCATTCTCAAGGTTATCAACTTCTGCGTTGATGTTAGTTCGGTCAGCAGAACCTGTGTTAGAAGATGCAGCTTGTGTTGCAAGTTCTTTCATTCTCTGTAGAATATTTGTTATCTGATCGCCGGCACCTTCCGCTACCTGCAACATTGAGTTTGCTTCAGATGCGTTTCTGCTTCCCTGTTCCAAACTCTTTATCTGTGCTCTAAATCTCATTGATACAGAAAGTCCGGCAGCATCATCAGACGCTTTGTTAATCCTAAAACCTGAAGACAGTTTTTCTAGAGATTTTGATAATCCTGCGTCTGCTATTTGTAGATTTCTGTGTGAGTTAAAAGCTGCAATATTGTTTTGTATTCTTAAACCCATTTTAAATCCTCCTTGATTTTTGCGTAGAGTGTTATTTAACACCAGCTACAGCAATCGTTTTAAACATTCTGCCGATCCGGCTTCCCTGCCATACACAGCAAAACTAAACTAAAGTAAATAAATAAACAAAAAAGCGAAACATTATCCAAAAATTTCTTTAAGACCTCTTATAACTCATCACCTCCTTCTTTAGTAAAAACTATTTTGGTTACATGGGAAATTTCTTACTGATACTATCATCGGTCAGAAACCGGATGACTTTAGTGAAAATCCTGAAAAAAATAAAATATTTATTATTTTCCGTGAATTGCCTGTAAGGTGTTATTTCTCATACACTTACTAGCGTTGTTATTTTGTGCGGAATCTGATTGATAAGATTGGCAAGAAGATATTTTTGAATTATTCATCTGTAAAGCCTTTTATTGCAGTTTTATGTGGTGTATATGTATAACTTCTTAAAAAAGTGAATGTATGCAGGGAGTATATGAGAGAAATTCGAATGGATTATTGATTAACAGTGACAATAAATCAATTTATCATGTTAACATGTTACAACAGAATCTGCTGTTTGAGGCGGAATTGCATTGAGAGCATCTGGCTCTAATAAAACGGCTATTTCAAAGGCAAATCCTGAGAGAGTCTCTTTTTGTTGTTTTATCAAGGTTGTTCCTATACGAATATAAAGATCACTTAAGTCACTTAGACTATTGATCGTTATATTTCTGGAGAGTTTGAGGTATTTCAACAATTCATCACAACTCCGTATGCAGCTTTCCGGATCATTCATGAATAGGTAGACCTTGCTCAGGCCCAGGTGTGCTTCGGTCAGATATTTTTCACTTTTTAATAATTTCAAAAAACACTCTTTTGCCCTGTTATTATCATTTTCAAGCAAATAGATGGATCCCAGTCTTAGCGATACTTCAGGATTATTCTGGTTTATTGTTGTTAGAGTATTGTATATGTCTTTAGATTGAGCGATGTTTCCGATGTTCTCATAAGCAATCGCCAGGTTGAGTAGGGCGTCAAAATGTTCTGGCTCCTTATTGATAATTGATTTGAATGATTTAATTGCCTCACAGGGTTTATTGCATTTTAAAAGTAGAAGTCCAAGGTTATACTGTGCCCGGACTTCTTCGGGGTGATAGTCCAGTATCTGCTTGAGACATTCTATGGTCTTTTCTGTTTCACATGATCTTTCATATGTGCCGGCAAGGGAGTATTGAATCTCTTTGTTTCCGGGATCATGCTTTAGTCCATCACAAAGGAATCTCTCGGCCATCTTTAGATTGTCATGTACTACAAAGTGCTTTCCGATCGCAAGGTAAGGTCCCCACGCATTGTCAGCGCAGTTTATAGCGTTATTTAATGCCTGTTGACCACAATTTTGATTACCTTGTTCATAATGGTTTATTGCCATTCTAGTATGTGCCAACCAGGCATGATTGATTGTATTAAATGGAATAGACATGGCCCTGGATGGATCTGATTGAAGAGCTTTTAATGATCTTAGATAATTCTTTGTTGCCTTCTCACACTTATCGTACTCTTTGCGTAGAAAGTATATGGAGGAGAGAATACAATGTGCATCCAGGTAGTCTGAGTAAAAGCTAATAGCTTTGAGAGCGTACTCTTCGGCATTATCAAGGTCCTGCTTTCGATAAAAGGCAACGCATGTAGTAAAGTAGCAAAGGAGTCTCATCTGTTCATTACTATCTTGCAATTCGAAAAGCCTGATGGCTTCAAGCGCCTCCTCTATGCATTCATCATTTCTGTTTCTATCAAGACATGAAATTGCCAGATAATGATGAGGTAAAGGGTTCTCCGGATCATCTTTAATCTGTTTCTTCAAGAGATCTGATGTCCGTTTGAATTTCTTCTCCATCTGCTCATTGCTATGGTGATATCCATAATGATATATACTTACATTAACATTTTTAGTTGAACCTGAGTATATAAGAGCGTTGTGAACAATTCCTTCATAGTGAATGTTATTATAATTTCGAAAAATTCTTTCTGAACTGGAAACAGATAAATTTGCACCACCTTTAGGCTTGTAAAATACAGGTAGTTTGATTACGGTTACTTCATTGTCACTGATTACTTCTTTTAGTTTGCAGGCTTCTGCTCTTTCCAGCTCCTCATCAGCATCAAGTATTAGAATCCAATCGGATGTCGCATAGCTTAACGAATAATTTCTTGCCTTACTGAAATTGTTCTCCCAGGGGTGATGATAAATCCTTGCATTATATTTCTTTGCGATCTTTACGGTATTATCCGTCGATCCGGTATCTACAATAATAATTTCATCCACA
>JANLHC010000202.1 GCA_024654465.1 Candidatus Scalindua sp. | reverse complement strand
AATTCAAAGTTGCCACAAAGTCACTAAGACACTAAGTTTTTCTTTGTGGCTTGGTGCCTTAGTGGCGAAAAGTCGCTGCCGGAGGCAGCTTACTTTAATAACATAGCTGTCAGCAGATCATCCGGACATGATAACGCTTGGACAGTCACTTGAGCATAAACTCTTGCCCGGTTATGAAAAGGTAAGTATAATTTCTTTGTGAAAAATATACTTAAGCTTATTCGTAAAGACAAAAAATATAAACAGATTGCAGATAGCCTGATATCAGGAAAAGATTGTCATGTTCAGGGGTTGTGGGGTTCTTCGGCTGCTTTTCTCATCGCCGGCCTGGCAAATGACAAGGATCTTTCCAGAAAAGGGGATATTCTCTTCGTAACCTCAGGCATCGAGGAAGCGGAAGAGGTCTTTGAGGATGTAAATGTTTTTCTTCATGAAAATCCTCTCTTTTTCCCTGTCTCAGAGGATGCAATCACTGTTGAATCATTACCTGACACTAACACTTATGTTCAGCAAATTAATGTTTTGTATAAGCTGTTGTCAGGAAATGGGGAATCTACCTGCCGGATTATCATAACCCCGATCCAGTCGCTCTTACAACATATGCCACCGCCGGAAGCAATAGAGAAAAATATACTCACAATCACGGTCGGGCAGGAATGCGAACAGGAATTTATTGTAGAGTGGTTGATAAAAGGCGGTTTTGAGCGAACGGGTATAGTTGAACTGCCCGGAGAGTTCAGCCTGAGAGGAGGGATTATCGACATCTTTCCATTCTCTTCCCTGAACGGACATGGACAGGGCAATGATATTCCGGCAGGTAATATAGCAGGTGGAATGCCTTATCGCATTGAGTTCTTTGGGGATGAAATTGACTCTATCCGTGTGTTTAGTACAGAAACACAATTGTCAGCAAAGAAAGTGAATGAGTGTAAAATACTTGGCGTACAGACGGAGCAAGTAAATACACCCGCTCATCCAAAAGATAAACCATCTCCATCAGAAAGGTCTGACAGTCAGAAAGACAAGTTCAGCTCTCTCATTGATTATATATCAAAAGAGTCGTGGATAATTTTTAAAGAATATGAAAAAATAGAAAGCAAAGCAGAGCATGTAAACGAGAACTTACAATCTCACGACAAAATGTTTTCTTTCGATAGTATAATAAAATCATGCAACGATTTCAGGAAGATATATCTTTCCAAGTTAACACTTAAACGCGAAAATACATTTTCATTTAATA
The DNA here is from genome assembly GCA_024654465.1 of Candidatus Scalindua sp. Lineage (GTDB taxonomy): Bacteria > Planctomycetota > Brocadiia > Brocadiales > Scalinduaceae > Scalindua. The sequence continues at coordinate 2,273 of JANLHC010000202.1, read as the reverse complement.
TAAAGGGCCTGGATCATTTTGACCATGATGTCGATAACTCAATTAAAAAAATCGGGGATATTAAAACTGCCCACAATAACACCATAATCTTCTGCAGTAATCAGGCTGAAGAACAGAGACTGAGTGAACTCCTGTCACCAGACATTAATTCACAACCTGCCTCCTGTAAGACAGAACAGAAAAGTGCGCGAAAAACTACAGGCAAACGTTCTCTTTCCAATCATATAGAATACCAAATCGGGCATCTCAACCATGGTTTTTTATTTGAAGATATCTCGACCGCATTTCTTACACATCATGAAATATTCCGCCGCTACCGGCTGAGAAGAGAACCAAAGAGTCTAATTCCATCAAAGGCCATAGATTCATTTCTTGATTTAGCAGTGGGAGATCTGGTAGTACACGCGAGCCACGGCATAGCAAGGTTCCTGGGAATGCAAATGCTTAATAGTGATAATGAGTCCGGTAGTTGCGGTGAATTTCTTACACTTGAGTTTGACGAAGAAGCAAAGGTCTATGTACCTGCCACAAAGATTGAGTTGGTACAGAAATACATATCCGGTTCTGAGCGCAAGCCAAAACTAAGCAAATTAGGCAATCGAACATGGGAAAGAAAAAAACAGATAGCAAAGGCAGCCGTTCAGGACATGGCAACAGAACTTATTTCCATGCAGGCAATCAGGGAAGCAAAACAGGGCATTGCCTACCCGAAAGACTCTGAATGGCAGAAAAAATTTGAGTCGGAATTTATATACCAGGAGACTGATGACCAGCTACAGGTCGCCATGGATATTAAGAATGACATGGAGTCATCAAAACCGATGGACAGGCTCATCTGTGGAGACGTGGGATATGGGAAAACAGAGATTGCAATAAGGGCGGCATTTAAAACTGTAATGTACGGTAAGCAAGTAGCAGTGTTGGTTCCGACAACCTTACTGGCTCAGCAACATTACAGGACATTTATTGAAAGGATGGCAGACTATCCCATTAATATTAATGTGTTAAGCAGATTTAAAACCCGAAAAGAACAAAAGGAAATATTGGAAGATTTAAAAGAGGGAAAGGTAGATATTGTAATTGGAACGCACAGATTGGTCCAGAAAGATGTTACCTTCAAGGACATCGGATTGATAGTCATAGATGAGGAACAAAGATTTGGTGTAGCACATAAGGAAAAACTGAAGAAACTGAGAGAATCGGTTGACGTCCTTACGTTGACGGCAACTCCAATCCCGCGCACGTTGCATTTATCTCTTCTGGGCATAAGGGATATTTCGTCTTTGAATACGCCGCCTCATGACAGGCAATCAATACAAACAAATTTATTGCGTTTCGATCCTGAGGTAATAAGGAACGCAATACTCCATGAATTAAATCGTGATGGACAAGTATATTTTGTACACAATCGCGTAAGAAATATAAATCGTATTGCGGAAACCATTGGAAAGATAGTCCCGGAAGCACGCATTACTGTCGCTCATGGGCAAATGCCGGAAGGAGTACTGGAGAAGAAAACGTCAGATTTTATTAATGGAAGATCAGATATCCTTGTATCTACAACGATAATAGAATCCGGCCTGGATATCCCGAACGTAAATACGATATTTATCAATGACGCTGATATTTTTGGTTTAGCCAATTTGCATCAATTGCGCGGCAGGGTCGGACGCTACAAGCACCGTGCTTATGCCTATCTATTATTGCCAAAAAACAGACCGGTTTCACCGGAAGCCGAAAAAAGATTAAAGGCAATTATTGACTTTTCGGAACTTGGAGCGGGATTTAAGATTGCGATGCGAGATCTTGAGATTCGGGGGACAGGAAATATTTTAGGTATAGAACAGCATGGACATATTGCCGCGGTTGGCTACGAAATGTTCTGCAGATTGCTTGAAATTGTGATTCGTAAGGCTAAAAATGAACCGGTACAGGACTACAATGATATCCATATAAACTTAAATCTGGATTCATATCTACCGGACAGCTATATCCCTGACATGAAGCTGAAAATCGAAATATACAGGAAGATTAATCGTTTGTCCTCTAAACACGAGATAGAGGAGATTAGAAAAGAGCTTGCTGATAGATTCGGTCCAATACCCGAACATGTTAAAAATCTATTAATGGAATGTGAAATAAGAGTAGCGGCACAAGCGTCTCATATCCTTTCACTCATACGAACAAACGGTACTATTATACTTCAGGTAGAAAATTTGCAAAAAGTAGAAACACTCTTTAAAAATGCAAAAAAAATGGTAAAAGTGGTGGCT
>JANLHC010000301.1 GCA_024654465.1 Candidatus Scalindua sp. | reverse complement strand
GCGACAGAGCCTTTCTGTCGAGTGAGAACCAGATATCAAATTCCAAATTAACGGATTTCGTTACTTCAGAAATTCTAATTTGAAATTTGTTTGATATTTGTTATTCGAGTTTTGTAATTTAGTAAACTCAAGTTATTCTGGCTTATCCAGTTTAGGTATGTAAGCGAGTATGTATTTGCAACTAAAACGAAATAGTATTAACTAAATTGAGAGATTAACTACTTCATTTTATGTAAACGGTAATAATAGCCACCCGCCTTTTGTAGAGCGGGTGGCTATATGTAAGCATTTAATACATCATCTATTGTTCAGGGTAACATGCTGTACCATGAATATGTACGTCTAGACCATCTTTTTCAACGTCTTCAGACACTCTCATCTTTGATTTACTGTTTTTGCCGCCAATCAGCTTGAATAATATAAAAGCCATTATACCGGCAAAAGCGAAGGCAGTCCCAGCTCCGATAGCCTGTGATACCAACTGTCCATAATGGCCGGTTATTACTCCATAAACACCACCATATGAACCATCCGCAAAGATACCCAGGGCAATTAATCCCCAGAACCCGTTAGCACCATGAACTGAACATGCACCAAGTGGATCATCAACTCTGAATTTATTACCGATAATCCAGAATGAAATTAAGTAGAGTATGGCGCCCGTACACCCTATCACAACCGCAGCCCAAGGTGAAACATAAGCGCATCCTGCTGAAATAGCTACGAACCCGGCCAGGGCACCATTACACGCCTCGCCCACATCGGTATGACCTGACAACAGGTATGTGAGGAACAGTACCGTAACAGCGCCAATAGACCCTGCAAGTGCCGTATTTGCGGCGACTACAGACATTCTCAGATCGCCTGCTGCCAATGTACTCCCCGCATCATAAAACAACCAACCAAACGCAAGTACTATAGTACCAAGAATCATATATCCTACATTATGACCTGGTATTGAGTTTGTCGAACCATCCTCATTATACCTGCCAGCCCTCGGACCCAGGAAAGCTGCACCAACAAATCCTATAGTTCCGCCAATTGCATGAACAACTCCAGATCCTGCGAAGTCTCTCATACCTGCACCATATGGCAGCTCCCACAACCATCCTTCTCCCCATACCCAATGTCCATATACCGGATATACGAAGATATATACGAAGAATAACATAAGAATATAGGAGCAAAGCTTCATTCTCTCTGCAATCGCACCGGCAATTATACTACCGATAAATGTTGCTACACACGCCTGAAATATGAACAATAATATTGTCCTAACGTCATATGCTTCACCCAGTAGCATAAAACCACTCAGACCCATAAATTGATTACCTTTTCCCATATGTTGCCCCAGAAATTCAAAACCACCAAACATTATTCCAAAGCCAACAAACCAATAGATGACAACACCAAGTGTTGTGGCAATAAAGCAGTGAGTCATGTAACTCAGTGCGTTCTTGGCTGGCAACAAACCACCTAATAACGTAAAACCTACCTGCATGAACCATATCACAAAACCACAAATAAGAACCCATGTAAAGTTGTTGGACATACTTATACCCCTGATGTCCAATGCAAAAGTCTTATCACCTGTTGGATCTGCCGCATTCGAAACACCACACATCAGGAAAACAGCAGCAACCAAAATCAACAGAAGCCATATCACATTGTTCTGTTTAAAACGCATATACTTCCCCCCTTTCTATTTCCAATTACCCATTATATTAGATGCAATAAAGTAAAAGATAAACAATTTAGTCTTCACGACTCCGCCCTCCCATCTGTCAATCATACGGGAAATTACGTCACACCGAGCGGAGTAGAAGCGTGACAAACATTGAAATTCCTATGTATTAAAATACTTTATATAAAACAAAACACCCTGAAAGCATATAATTTCTTCTTAACGCAACGAGAATCAAAGACAATACTGTGTGGAAGGAACACTTCTCTTGATGTGTAGCCAGTTTAAGAATTTGCATATTTGGTTACAAACGTATGTAAAATAAAGTCTCTAACAACCAAATAAAATCTAAACATAAAAAAACACAAGCTTATAAACTATCGCAACGATTATACCAAAATTTAAAATAATAATGTGTATCAACTGCAACACCGATGTACACAACAACTTACTTGAATTAATTGATCTATGCTAATGTCTATTAAACCTTTGATTTCTGGCGCAAATCTGCCTATCGGGAACATATAAACCGCTTATGGCATACAGTATTTTGACTTACGACACCCAAGCAAAATAACTTTAACTGTAGTGTCCCAGCCATAACCCACTGGCAGACGGAAAAGCAAGCACCCGTAACGAAGCGGATTATATTGCAGTTTCACACATAAAGTCAACAAAATTATACGAACAAGATTGATAAAACCCGTTTCTCGCTTATCAAAACAAAGACAAGCAATATGAAGGAATTGGTATCATTTCATGACTATGGTTTAATACTCTCTTTTTCATGATTCCGAATGGAAATTTATCAAAAGGGATCCATATCACCTGGCTTAGCAGCCGATGAGTCAGAGATATTGATTTTACATAAGTCAAACTCAACTCTTAATTTCATTCCAAATACCATCCAACTCACCTAAAGAACATTCTTCTATTGTTTTCCCCAAAGCAGCAACCCGCATCTCTACTTTCTGAAACCTACCTGTAAACTTAGAGATGCTTTTTCGCAATAAATCTTCCGAATCTAACTTGAGAAATCTCGAAAGGTTTACCACTGCAAACAGCAAATCGCCTATCTCTTCGGCTATCGGCTCCTTCTTTTTATTGTTAATCGCCTCCTTGACTTCCTCTAACTCCTCATGAACCTTTGCAATTACATCCTCTATTCCTTCCCAATCAAAGCCAGCGCGTGCAACCTTCTTTTGAACTTTTTGTGCCTTTTGTAACGCAGGCATATGATTTGGAACATTATCCACTATTGATTTATTACCGTTTTTACCACTTTGCGTTGTTTCTTTTTCTTTCTTCTTAATTTCATTCCATTGATTTAATGCCTCACTTGCATCTTTAGCTGACTTATCACCAAAGACATGAGGATGCCGTCTGGTCATCTTTTCTAAACAAGCCTCCAGTACATTATTGATATTGAAGTTATTACTGTCATCAGCTATTTTACAATAAAATATTATTAAAAAAAACAGATCTGCGAGTTCTTCCTTTAAACCTTCAGAATCTTTTGAATCTACTGCATCAACAATCTCATAAACCTCTTCTATCAAGCAGGATTTCAGAGATTCATGCGTCTGCTCTTTATCCCAGGGACATCCGTCTTTACTTCTGAGCGTTTCCATTATTTCTACTAAATCCTTAAAATTACTACTCAACAAAACCCTATACTCCTTTCATGTTTTCTCTTGA
>JANLHC010000300.1 GCA_024654465.1 Candidatus Scalindua sp. | reverse complement strand
TAGTTTATTATTGACAATAAAAACCTTTATTGATAAGTTTAACCTCTTTGCTAATTTTCGGGATTTTTAGAGATATCAGGAAGAGTTTTGTAATATGTTAACTATTGAAAAATCAAAAAAAGCGTTCGAGGAAGCCCTGAAAAGCATTCCAGGTAGTGTAAACAGTCCTGTGAGGGCGTTTGGGGCAGTTGGAGGTAATCCTCTTTTTATAGAATCAGGCCACGGTTGTTATCTTAACGACATTGATGGCAATAAATATATAGATTATGTACTTTCCTGGGGTCCGTTAATTCTAGGACACCTTGATAAGTCAGTTGTAAAAGCCTTGAAGGAAGTTTTGAAAAAAGGCACAAGCTTTGGTGCTCCGACGGTATTGGAAACACATCTGGCAGAACTCATAAAAGAGGCCATGCCTTCAATCGAGAAGATCCGGATGGTAAACTCCGGTACTGAAGCGACGATGAGCGCTATACGGCTGGCAAGAGGTTATACCAAGAGAGATATTGTTATAAAGTTTGACGGTTGTTATCACGGGCACGTGGACGGCCTTCTTGTGCAGGCGGGTTCGGGGGCAACTACGTTAGGTGTTCCTACAAGTCCTGGTGTGCCGGCAGATTATGTGAAAAATACGGTAACTATACCCTATAACGATCTTGACGTCGTTAATGAAGTTTGTCGTGAAAAGGGTGATAATGTTGCGTGTATAATTGTTGAAGCGGTTGCAGGAAATATGGGTGTAATTCCACCAAAAAAAGGTTATTTAAAGGGTTTAAGAGAAATTGCCGATAAATATGGGATTGTTTTGATTTTCGATGAAGTAATGACGGGATTCAGAGTCTCTCACGGTGGCGTACAGGCACTATATAAAGTAACTCCGGATTTAACCACACTTGGCAAGATAATCGGTGGTGGTTTGCCGGTAGGAGCCTATGGAGGCAAGGCGGAAATAATGAACTGTATTTCGCCACTCGGTCCGGTATATCAGGCAGGAACGTTATCCGGTAATCCGATGGCAATGGCTTCCGGTATAGCTACGCTGGAAAAACTAAAAAAGAGGGGTGTTTATACAAAACTGGAAAGGAACTCGAAAAGGCTTGCTGAAGGCCTGAAGAGATCTGCTGAAGAAGCCGGTATACCCACTTATCATACACGAGTCGGTTCGATGCTTTGCACGTTTTTCAGCGAGGAGGAGGTAACGGACTATGAGTCCGCTAAAAGATGCGATACAGAGCGATATGCATCTTACTTTCACGGTATGCTGGAAAAAGGGGTATATTTCGCACCTTCTCAGTTTGAGGCTGCTTTTGTTTCAACTGTGCATAGTGAAGAGGATATTGATGCTACAATAGCGGCCAGTTGCGAAGTTATGAAATCTTTAAAGAAATAAGCGGAGAGCTTGCGTTTTGAACCTGGATGATTCAAGAAGTACATATCGTGCCTTGGGACTTACCAGTGGGATAGGGTTTATAATGGCCGCCTGCCTTGCGGGTGGATATTTTGGCGGGCGTTATCTCGATTCAAAATTTGGTACGGAGCCGTGGCTGCTGATTGCGTCACTTCTGCTATGTTTAACTGCCGGAATTGTAGAGATCTGTAATATGCTGAAGAAAGCGATGAAAGAATTGGAAAGAAAAGATTTAGAGGATTGACGATGGATTTGTATAATAAAGCGCACAAGATGTTAACAGTTAAAAAGAATTTTGTAAAACAGGCCTTTTACACCACGCTGTTTGTGTCGGTATTGATGATTCTGGTCTCTTTTCGTTATAAATCTTTTGATCTTACACTGAGTCTGACAATCGGGATTGTCATCAGCTTCTGTACATCGCTTGCGTTATGGCAATTTATAAAATATATGTTCCGGGAACTCAATCCGGCAACTTTCGCTGAAGACGGGTCACATTCTTCAAAAAAAGGTTCTATAACAAAGTCTTTGTTGTTTACGTTTATGGGTACCGGGAAGATACTTGTATTGACTCTGGTTTTTTATCTTATCTTTGAATATCTGCCAATTAACGCATTGGCCCTTTTTATAGGGGTTTCAATAATGCAGTTGGTTGTACTTTCAATGGTAATAAGCATGGTCTTAGTGAACTTTCTCAACAAAGCTGAAGATGATGGTGCCGAATATAAAGAGCACGGTTCTTCCGGATGCGATGAGAATGTTACTACTAAATCAGAATTTGTATCGAAAATTCATTCTCATCAGACAGCTGAGAATGCTTTATAGCTTATAACTTAAGAAGGAGTAGAGGTTTGACAGAAGAGACACATGGCAGTACAAGTGGCGGGGTACCTGAGCTTCCCACATTTTTTGATTTACTGCCCATTGACAAACACGCTGAGCTATTCGGGTTGACTCTGCACCAGTGGCTGCCGTTAGTAATGTCTATGATGATTATCGGGTTTCTTGGATTGTTTGCGATGATAGCTACTCGCGACCTGAAGAAGATTCCGGGTGGATTGCAGGCTATTCTGGAAATCATCGTAGATGCCCTTGACAATTTTGTCAAATCGCTGTTGGGAAAAATGTCTGATAAGTTTCTCCCATTTATAGGTACGCTTTTCCTATACATACTCATAATGAACCTTCTGGGCCAGGTTCCATTGCTTCATTCTCCTACGACGAACTATAATACAACTCTGGCACTTACCTTACTGGTATTTTTGGCCACACATTATTACGGACTCAAACATAACGGACCGGTTAAGTATGTTAAGCATATGATGGGAGAACCGAGATGGATGTCTCCAATGCTGTTCCCGTTACATATATTGTCAGAATTCTTAACTCGTCCATTGTCTCTTTCAATGCGTCTTTACGGAAACTTAATGGGAGGACACACTGTACTGTCCATCTTCATAGGGCTTTCTCCCTTACTACTGGGTTTTATTCCTATTCCTATTCATTTCCCGTTTGTTTTATTGGATTTACTTTTAGCATCACTCCAGGCATTTATTTTCGCGTTTTTGGCTAGTTTTTACATAGCTGGGTCAATTGGAGAGAAACATTTATAATTTTTGAAGAAGGGGGTTTTTAGAATGATTTATTTTGCATGTTTAGCGATTGGTATTGGTATGTTGGCTTTTGCGTCGTTTGGTTGTGGAATAGGCCAGGGGATTGCAGTTGCCGGAGCTTCATCTGCAGTAGCAAGACAGCCGGAACTGTTTGGGAAAATTCAGATGCTCATGTTTATTGGTCTGGGATTTATCGAAGCTTTGGCGATATATTCATTGGTTTTGTCCTTTATTTTAATGGGAAAACTACCGGACACAGGAGCTGTTTTAAAGATACTTGGGCACTAATATAAATTCAAAACATTTCGCGGTTATGATTGCCTGTATAAACACCGAAGCAATATAACTGTTCAAAGACTTATAGAACTGGTGCAGTAAGATAAAAGCAGTAACATGGGAGACTAATTGTGGGGAATTTATTAGACGCTTTAGGCGTTGATTTCAAAATGGTTTTCATTCAGGCAGTAGGTTTTTTAATTCTGCTGGTATTGATGAAGAAGTTTCTCTTCGGCAAGATCAAGGATATAATAAAATCCAGGGCTGATGAGATAAAAAGTACGTACAAGAAAAGCGAAGATGATAGAGCGGAAGCTGCACGGCTCAAAGAGGAGTATCAGCAGAAAGCGGTAAAAGCTGATGAAGCCGCTGAAGCGAAAATCCAGGCTGCGGTAGACAAGGCCAGGGATGTCAGTGACAAAATACTGAAAGAGGCCCAGCAGGCTGTCGCGGCTGAAAAAGCCAGGGCCAACCAGAATATCGATTTGGAAAGGAAGAAAGCTCTGGCAGAAGTGAGAAACCAGGTTGTTGATCTGACAATTTTATCAACTTCCCGATTGATTAAACAGTCGACAAAACGTGAAACTGCAGAAAAGTTGGTGGATGATGTTATTAAGGGAGTGGGGAATCTGTCTTGATACAAAAGAGCTTAATAGAAGGTTATTCACTGGCGCTGTATGAAGTGGCCGTTAAACATGGCGATACCGGTGATATAGAAAAAGATCTTGATGGTATTAAGCAGCTGCTAAGTACAAATAAAGACTTCCGTAGTATTCTGTACCATCCGGCGATTACAAAAACTGATAAAAAAGATATTGTCGACAAAGTCATTGTGTCTCAGTGTTCCAGTAAGTGGGTTAAAAATATTCTCTTTGTCCTGATTGATAAGAGGAGAGAGAGAATATTGGATTATCTGCCGGACGTATACAAAGGCGTTGCGGGGAGAATAAGAGGTATTGTGCCCGTAAAAGTTCAAACAGCAATTCCATTGACTGAAGACAGGCTTGTTAGCTTGAAGAAAAAGCTCGAAAAATTAACGAAGAAAAAAGTCGAAATAGAAACAGAAATTAATAAAGATATTATTGGTGGAATGATAATCAGAATTGAAAATAAAATAATTGATGGGAGTATCACTAACCATCTGAAAAATCTAAAAAAGAGTTTGTTAAAAACAGCCTTTGCTTAAGGGCGTTTTCATTTTGTGGGGGTATATTAGGTATGACGGTAAGACCAGATGAAGTTGCTTCGATAATAAAGCAGGAAATCGAGAAGTACGAAGACAAATTAAAGATGGAGAGCGTTGGTACGGTTCTTCAGGTGGGAGATGGTGTTGCCAGGGTTTATGGGCTGGACGACTGCATGTCAAACGAGTTGTTAGAGTTTCCGGGAGGGATTTTTGGAATAGCCCTTAACCTGGAAGAGGACAATGTCGGATGTGTTTTGCTGGGATCTGATAAAGATATCAAGGAAGGTGATACCGTAAAGACGACAGGCAGGGTTGTCGAAGTTCCTGTTGGAGAAGGATTGCTTGGCAGGGTAGTAAACGCGCTCGGTCAGCCTCTGGATGGTAAGGGGCCGATTGTTTCTGATAAATTTGCACCGGTAGAGAACGCTGCTCCAAACGTTGTTGAAAGGCAGCCGGTAGTAGAACCATTACAGACGGGTATAAAGGCTATTGATTCCATGATACCGATAGGTCGGGGCCAGAGAGAATTGATAATTGGTGACAGGCAGACGGGTAAGACAGCGATCCTTATTGATACTATTCTGAACCAGAAGGGTACGGGAGTCATCAGTATATATGTGGCAATCGGGCAGAAACTTTCCACCGTGGCTGGTGTGATCAAGGTCCTTGAAGATGGCGGGGCGATGGGAAATTCAATCGTTGTTGTTGCTTCAGCAAGCGATCCGGCTCCTATGCAGTATCTTGCGCCTTATGCAGGTTGTGCAATGGGAGAATACTTCAGAGATAAAGGTGGCCATGCTGTTATTATGTATGACGATCTTTATAAGCATGCCGTTGCATATAGGCAAGTGTCATTGCTTCTCAGAAGGCCACCTGGTAGAGAGGCGTTTCCTGGAGATATATTTAATATTCATTCCCGTTTGCTGGAGAGGGCTGCTAAATTAAATGATGAGCTCGGAGGAGGATCTTTGACTGCTCTTCCGGTAGTGGAAACACAGGCCGGTGATTATGCGGCTTATATTCCTACTAACGTTATATCGATTACGGACGGGCAGATTTATCTTGAGAGTGATCTCTTTAATTCAGGTGTTCGTCCTGCTATCAGTGTAGGTTTGTCAGTGTCAAGGGTAGGCGGTAACGCACAGATTCCTGCAATGAAGAAGGTCGCCGGGGCATTGCGACTTAACCTGGCACAACACAGAGAACTGGCGGCATTTGCACAGTTTGGTTCAGAACTCGATAAGTCAACACAGGATCAGTTGTCCAGGGGTGAAAGGTTAATTGAAATATTGAAACAACCTCAATATACACCGGCACCGGTAGAAGAGCAGGTCATGATGATCTTCGCAGCAATTAATGGTCATCTGGATGATATGCCGGTTGAAAAATTAAAAGACTTCGAAATCAAGTTCCTGCAGAATATAAGAGACAAACATTCGGGAATTGCCATGGCGATAAAAGAGAAGAAGAAGATTGAAGAGGATACTGCCAGTAACCTGAACAGGGTACTCACAGAATTTAAGAAAGAATTTAACGCTTAAGGTAAATAGTCGTTTTTCGTCGAATATTAAAGTGTTTTACCGTTGAGAAGGGTTTTTCTATAGTTTTGTTTTCCGTTATGCATAATTCGCAGTTGACGGAATAATCATATAAAGAAAGTGTTATGGAAAGTACCAGAGATATAAAAAATAGAATTAAAAGTATTACAAATATCAAGCAGATTACCCGCGCAATGGAGATGGTTGCCTCTAACCGGCTTAAGAAAGCTGAAGGAAGGGCATTGTCCTCGCGTCCGTATACTCAGAATATTACTTCTATACTGAGTAATTTGACTGGGTCTACCCCTGAAAAGGCACATTTCTGTGAGACGAAAGAAGAAGTAAAGAAAATAATGGTCTTATTAATTACTTCTGACAAGGGATTATGTGGCGCGTATAATACAAATGCTATACAGCATACGGTTAAGTTTCTCAAGGAGAATTCCCAGAAGGAGATAACCCTGCATTTGATGGGTAAGAAGGGAAATATTTTCTTCCGGGGCAGGCCATATACAATTGGGCAGTATTATACAGATACTGTAGAGGCGATAGGACTCTCTTCACTGAAGGCAGGAGATCATAAAGTAGCGGAAATAGTCGCAAAGATGATTGAAGACTTTGAGGAAGGTAGCTTTGATGAGATCCATCTGTTTTATACAAAATTCAAGACCGTGATGAAATCTGATCCTGCTCGTGTAAGACTTCTTCCTTTAGAAAATATAGATGCAGTCTCTGGAGAGAATGAAGAGAAAAAGGCTTTACAGGGGGATTGCATTTTAGAACCTTCATCAGAAGCAATCTTCTCAAAGCTGCTGCCAAAATATCTTGAATGCCAGTTGCGCCAGGCGATATTTGAATCTTTGACGGCAGAGTATGCGGCGCGAAGAATGGCGATGATTGCCGCGTCAGAAAATGCGGAAGAGATAATAGGCGATCTCACTCAGGTGTATAACAAGGCAAGGCAGGAGGCTATTACCAAGGAACTGCTGGAAGTTATATCGGGATCAGAGGCAATGGCAGGCTGATTGTAGGTGGGCCATCTTTTCATACTTATGTGTTTAAATATAAGAAGTCAATTGATAAAGAAATAGAAATTGATTTTATGTGATAGAATGAAAATTAATGATAATAGTATTGTAAGGAAAGAGAGGTAATTACGTTGAAAAAAGGGGAAGTAGTTCAAATAATAGGGCCTGTGGTAGACGTAAGGTTTCCCCCAGGGGAGTTGGCTCCCATTCGAAATGCCTTGAAGATCGAGGATAAAAAGAGAAATATCAGCCTTGTTGCGGAGGTGGCGCAGCATATAGGTAACGATACTGCCAGATGCGTCGCACTTGCTCCAACAGACGGTATGGTAAGGGGAATTGAAGTTACCGATACAGGGGAACCGATATCAGTGCCGGTAGGCAGGGAAGTACTGGGTAGAATTTTCAACTTGCTGGGAGAGCCGATTGATAAACTTGGTGATGTAAAGGCAAAGCAACGCCTTCCGATTCATCGCCCACCACCCTCGTTTGAGGAAAGAGAGGCGGTAACAACGATTTTTGAGACCGGCCTTAAGGTTGTTGATCTGCTCGCTCCATTTGCAAAGGGTGGAAAGGTTGGTCTGTTTGGTGGTGCGGGTGTAGGGAAAACCGTTCTTATTATGGAGCTGATCAAAAGTATTGCCAGTGAGCATGGAGGATTCTCCGTTTTCGCCGGTGTGGGTGAAAGAACGAGAGAGGGAAATGACCTCTGGCTTGAAATGAAAGAGTCCGGAGTTTTGGACAAAACCGTTCTCATGTTTGGACAGATGAACGAACCTCCGGGTGCAAGATTGAGGGTTGCCTTGTCAGGACTCACCATGGCAGAGTATTTCAGGGATTCTGAGGGGCAGGATGTGCTGTTATTCGTAGATAACATATTCCGTTTCGTGCAGGCGGGTTCAGAAGTATCCGCGCTGTTGGGACGCATGCCTTCTGCAGTTGGTTATCAGCCGACTCTGTCTAATGAAATGGGAGACTTGCAGGAGAGAATTACGTCTACCAAAAAGGGTTCAATCACATCTATGCAGGCTATATATGTACCTGCGGATGACTTTACAGACCCTGCTCCGGTTGCAACCTTTCCTCACTTGGATTCTACAATATGGTTATCCAGGCAGATTGCGGAGATGGGTATCTATCCTGCAGTTGATCCTTTGAAATCAACTTCGCGTATTCTTGACCCGCACACTGTCGGAGAGGAACATTATAATGCCGCGAGAGACACGCAGAAAGTTTTGCAGCGCTATAACGACCTGCAGGATTTCATTGCCATATTGGGTATGGAAGAGCTGTCTGAAGAAGACAAACTGATAGTGGGCAGGGCTAGAAGATTACAGAGATTCCTGTCTCAGCCGTTCTTTGTGGCAGAACAGTTTACCGGCATAAAAGGTAAATATGTTAAGATTGAGGATACCGTAAAGAGTATTAAGGAAATACTAGAAGGCAAACACGATCATCTGCCGGAACAGGCATTTTATATGGTAGGCGGCATAGAAGAAGTTGTAGAAAAAGCAAAAGAGATGGCAGCTAAGTCGTAAATTTATCGTCCTTAGGGCAGGTCGTATTTACGAACGATGGCAATGTCGTTGGATTAAAGTGGAAATATAGAGTGCATCATCCGTGATGATGCGTATTAAAGCAGTAACACGGTTACTGCACTCCATAATTAAAAAAAATTAAACACTCTATTACGGGGTTAATATATAGCTATGGCAGAAAGTACTTATCAATTAGATGTAATCACTCCGGAGAAGATAGTCTACAGCAAAGAAGTAACCGCTATAGTTGCCCATGGTACCAGTGGGCATCTGGGTGTTCTGGCTCATCATACGCCTCTTGTAACATCACTTGAACCGGGTTCGTTTAAGATTACGGAGCCCGGAGAGAAAACAGTGACAATGACTCTGGGCGGAGGTTTTATGGAAGTCAGAGGAAATAAGGTTGTTGTGTTGGCTGATTCTGTTGAAGATCTTTAATAATTAATGCATAGCCATAGCGGAAGGCTTTAGCCCTCCATTACAGCATAACGATCATAGACTTGCTTTTCAAAGGTTTCCGCGGTAGTGGGTAACATTTTGTTAGCAACTCTCCTTCAGCCGTTCTTCCGCTTCTGATTTTCTCAAGTATAATGGGGCCAGTGCATTAATTTCACAGCGTATACCCTGTTCGTACCTTTCCATACCTAATCTGGCGACGTCAGCCGCATCAGCACTACACAGCTTTTCATCTTCTATTATTATGAGACCTTTTTGTGTAAAGATGTCTTTGTAGGGCGCTATTCCATCTCCAAAGATTAGGGTGGATTCAGGCAGGATGTCAATGAGGTCTTCCGGTGAAATAATTAAGAAATCCGTAGTCCTTTTGTTCTCATTTTTGCTTCTGTCATAAATGCACGCATAGACACTCTTCCTCTTCGCATCAATAACAGGGCAAATAGTTTTTGCGTCATTATCCTTTACGTTCTCTACTAATACATCCAGTGTCGGGACATCTATAACGGGCTTTCCCAATCCGTAAGCAAGAGTTTTCGCGCATGTAATGCCGATTCTAAGCCCGGTATAAGAACCAGGCCCTGTACTGACTGCAATCAGGTCTATATCACCCGGTTCCCATTTGATTTCGTTAAAGATTGATTCAAGGGAAGAGACAATCTCTTTGCCGTGGCTAAAGTTCTTGCCATGTGTTTTTTTGCCGACGACAGTATTGTCATCACAAACTGCTATGTTTCCGATTAAACCGGATGTTTCAATTCCCAGTACCTTCATATTGAATGAGTATAAATATAACTTTTTTTTATGCAAGGCGAATGTCTCAATTT
>JANLHC010000299.1 GCA_024654465.1 Candidatus Scalindua sp. | reverse complement strand
TGGAGCTGCAGAGAGTATGATGAACTTCTCGACACCGTATCTGTAACCCTTGATAGAAAAAAACGCAACAATCTTTTTAATGAGCTTGAAAGACTTCTTGTTGTACAGGAGTTCCCTGTTCTTCCGATCTATGATTATGTAAACAAGAGCCTGATTAAAGAGTCCGTTCTGGGATGGGAAGCCAACATCAGAGATGTGCATCCGCTAAAGTACATTTGGAGGGAATAGAGTAGAAAGTGTTCAGATATCTTTTGAGACGTTTAATTTTTATCCCGATTATCCTGCTTATCCTGATCACTATTACTTTTTTTCTAGTGAGGATGGCGCCCGGTGGCCCATTCAGTTCTGACAGGGAACTTCCTCCGGCAGGCCTTTTTGAGGAAGGCTCCCGTGTTCTTATGATACTTCTTATTAAAGCAGATGATGACGTAACACAAAATATCGTTACTCTAAACAATTCGGTTGTCACATCAATAACAGTAAAACAAGATAATAATGAAATAAGCAGTGATGGACTTATTATTAAGGGACGTGATGTAATTAAAGTTATTGCTGATGGTGAAGGGATGAGAGTTACCCATCTTCTCTGGATCGACAAACTTGGTCGTGATCTCTTTATAAGAATTCTATATGGAGGAAGAATCTCTCTGCTGGTTGGAATAGTTGCAACCCTGGTGAGTATTATTATTGGTTTGAGCTACGGAGCAGTATCCGGTTATTTTGGCGGCATGGTAGATAGTGTAATGATGAGAATAGTCGACGTTCTTTATGGTCTACCATTTATCGTTCTCGTAAATCTTTAAATGTAGCGCCTGAAAGGTGTTGGGTCAGGGTTGATTTTAAATTTTGAAACTCATCAGGTGTAACCTGGTCATTAACAACCGAAAGTATTAGATCAATTTTTTCTTCTGGATCATTCCTCCACCTATAGACTTATCCACTAATTGAACACTTACCTGAGCGGCGCCAATGCGCTTACTAGTATAAACTCCATCACTTACCGAATAAGGATTGGTTTTGTCTTCATCCAATATACCCAATTCTTTCAAAAGTGCATTGATAGTCTTGGCTGTAGACTCGTCAACTATGCCAAAGTTCACGTTCCTTAGTTTACGAGCTTCCTGAAATATACCTACCAATTTTTGAGTGATATCGCCATATACCTGGTTCTTTCGTTCAATTTTTAGTCTAGCAGATAGCCGCAGCTGAGTACGCATGTCATTTGGCAAGATTAGGGCTTTATCAAGCAGCAGTCATAAAGAATTCTGCAGATTGCCCACTTCAGGGCTCTTCAGGTTTTGTTTCATATATAACACCATTGCCATATCCAACGTTGTTAGCGGTGCATGGACTGCACCCTACTTGTCTGCTTAGTTCTCAAACAAAGCGTTGAAAATATATATCAATTTGATACAATTTTAATATGGGATTTGAATATGATTCAACTAAATCCGCGATAAATAAACAAAAACACGGGGTAGACTTTGAAGAAGCGAAAACTATCTGGTCAACTACCCACGTAAAATTGCCTGCAATTACTGAAGATGAACAAAGATACATGATTATCGGTAAAATAAACACCAGTCTATTCTCCCGTATCTTTACGATCAGAGAAAAAAAGATAAGGATAATCTCCTGTAGAAGAAGCAGAAAAAAGGATAGGAACATATATCATGAAAAAATTAAAGAGTAAGATAACCTCCAAAGAATTTGATAAGGATTTTGATAACGGCAAAGATATGGGAGATTTCCTCGATATCAAAAAGGCAAAAGTAAACAAAAAGGTCCAAAGGATTAATATTGATTTTCCCACATCTTTTTTAAAAAAAATTGACAAAGAAGCACAGCAAATCGGCGTTGCCAGAACAGCCCTTATAAAAATGTGGCTTGCGGAACGCCTGGAAAGATCAGCTGTCAAATAATACGCCATAATTTAATTTTTCAAAGAACCACAATAATGTAGGGCAGACATTGTCTGCCGTTATTTATACAAATCCAAAATGAATGGCAAGCCCCTCATTCACCATAATTCGCATTGTTTGCATCATCCATACCGTCGCCATCCCAATCCGGCGGATAGAGCTCTTCCCTCACACACCTGTAAAACGTGGAATGTGGCCAATCCTTGACTCATGCAACCAAACCATGCTTCACCGGGTTATAATGTATGTAATTCATGCATTGCATGCCGATTAAATACAAATACAGAATCTCACAGGTCTATTAATAATCAATAATTAAAGAGCTACTCTTCTTCACGGAGAGCAGTGCCATTATTCAGTAATTCAGGAGCATTCTCAAAAGTAACATATTCAACTGGCTCATCATACGGATTGTGAAGCTGGTGCCATGCCCAGACAGGAACTTCAAAAATGTCGCCTGCTTCATAGTCCAATTTATTACCCTCTATTAAAACATATCCTTTCCCTTTAGTAATAATAGATATTGCATGGTAAGTATGCCGGTGCTTTCTTCCGTGAGAATTGGGTGTTATTCCAGAAAAGGTAACACTATACTTAGTTGATGGTAAATCAGCCATTGCGATGGGATGCTGCCGTTCAGCAGAAAACGTTTTGTCCACACCAGTTTCTCTTACTTGTCTATGAATGTATTTCTCTATATCATCCGGAACCTGGACTTTCAGGCTCGCCGGAACTTTTGGAAAATCTTTTGACGTAAACATAAACTACCTCCTTTTCTGATTTTGTTTTAAAATAAGTCTATTTCACTTATTAATTCTACTAGCCTGAAAATGGCAGAAACTCTCCACCAATGATTACATTTATCTCAGAATGTTTCAATAAAATTTTGGATATTCAAGGATATTGCTTAGGCATTTGTTCCATATATTCCGTGTTATTTTTCGTGTCCTGGTGTCTTTGTGGCTAAACAGACACTCAAACAAAAAATATACAACCTCCATCATACAAGTATTCATCGGAGAGATTTATAATGTCAAATCCAAGATTTAATAAGTGTTCTTTTAATCTCTGTCCATCTGCATGTAATTCAATGTTCCCATTAAAAAATATTTTTTTACCCCA
>JANLHC010000297.1 GCA_024654465.1 Candidatus Scalindua sp. | reverse complement strand
TCCTGACAATATACTGACACTATTTTTACTACATTTTAGCAACTTATTTACTACATATTGTAATCAGAATAAAAAAATATACAAAATATTGTATTTTTTTCTTGACAACAGGCATTGCTCTTGTTAGACAATGTACATAAACTTAAAGTGACTTGATTTAACTTGGATAGATTTAACGAAAGGTAAGACATGAGTAAATGTTTGCAGATATATTATAATGAGGAAAGAGATGAAAATATCAAAGAGATGATTCAGGAATTAAGAAAAGCAAAAGATTCTCCATATTATAGGAGAAGATCGGATAGCGAGGTCGCCCTGATGGTATTAAGCAGGGCACTCAAAAGTGAAGTTAAAAAATTAAATGGTACTGGGAGAAAATAACAATTTAGGTAATAAATAAAAAATTGAGATTTTTCTACTTACCGCTTGATTCTTTTAGAAACTAGATGAGTACGGGGGTAAATGTGGCCGGAGCCTTCATCTCCGTTACTTCAAGCCTCGCCCTCCCGTGTGCCGTCACAGCGTAATCGGGCATTGCCGTACTCACCTTGACGGGGGCCTTACTCCTTTCCCCCTCGTCGACTGACGGCAAAAGGGCTATCTCACCGCAAGAGAATAGCCCTTTTTGCCGTCTTAACAATTTCTAATTTAGCTGATTCACCAATGCTAACGCTAAATGTAATAACACGGAAAACTTATTTCCACCTGTATCAATCCATTTTTCCACCCAAACTAAGCTGCTTAGGAATGCCTCATCTCATAAGAACTGAATGGTATATTACGTTTTATAATCTGTCAATCCTATTATCAAAATGACCAAACAAACTGTTTTAATCACAGGCGCTAGTGGCTTTATTGGCACTGCATTGATCGCCAGGCTGAACAAAAAGTACTACATTATTGGCATTGATAAGATACTGCATAAAGGCAGAGATAGTAATGTGTTATGGTATAAGGCGGATATATCAGATAAGAAACTTTTATGTGACGTTTTTAATGAAATAAAAGTAAAAACTTCAGGAAGGATCGATTATGTGTTTCATCTGGCAGCATATTATGACATGACAAACAAAGAAAGCTGGATGTATCGTGAAGCTAATCAAAACGGAACCAGATACTTACTGGATAATGTGATTCCTTTTAATGTAAAGAACTTTATTTTTACAAGTAGTACAGTGGTTTTTAAGCCTACCATGGGTGATGATGCACTAAATGAGGATTCTGATTTAAGCTCATTCATGCATTATGGAAATTCAAAGGTTGCAGGAGAAAAAATAATATCAGAATACAGGGAGAAGATAAAAGCAACAATATTCAGGCTTTCGGCAGTATATTCTCAGGATTGCAGGTCGATACCACTTGCAAACCAGATCGCCTTTATCTGGAAAAAATGTTTTGGTTATAGAATTTTGCCAGGAAAGGGGGAAGGTGGTATTTCTTACATACATATTGAAGATGTACTCGACGCCTTTGAGAAGTCAATGTTAATGGCTAAAGAAATAGATTCTGGCTCGATAATGATTTTGTCAGAAGAACCCTTTATCTCAAATAATGAACTTAGTAAACTTATATTCCGTGAGATTTATGGTAAACATTTGCACTTAGTACATCTACCGGGGTGGTCGGTGTGGCTCTGTATATATGTGGTAAATAATTTTCACTCTTTAACAGGAAGGCGTTATTTTTTTAAACCGTGGATGTTAAAATTGACAGACAAAAAATATCGATTTAATATTGAGAAAGCCAAAAATACATTAAAATGGCAACCTAAATTTCAACTGGAACAATATATGGCAATAATAATTAAAAACATGAAAAGCAATACGAACAAGTGGTTCATAACCAATAATATAAAATAAAGCACTTTACCGATAAACTATGTATTGTTGTATTGTTTTTGCTCTAATCAGAATCTAACAAACAATATTTACTTAAATTCCAGGAGAAAGTTATGCCGTTGGGAAATACCTGTTTTCGTTTGCGTCATAATATACATTGGTGTATATTTGCTCGTAATAACATTATAAATTTTACATCCTTACAAACCAAAAAGGATGCTCTCTATTGGAGAACCGTATATGAAAAAACTGCTTATTATATGCACTTTCACCCTAACATTCTTTTTTTCTGGTACTGTTGGCTTCTCGGATATCTTAAAGGATTTACAAAAATTTCAGCAATCTTTAGGTGACTGGGTAGCACAAATCGACGAATTGAACAGCAGGATTTCGAATCTGGAAAAAGATAAAGCGTCCAAAGAAAAACAAGCCGCAGAATTTAGCCAGAGTATGGCTAATATAGAAAATCTATTAAGCGCCATGGATGCTAAAGTTGAGAGGGTAGCAAATCTGAGTTCGGTTCAGGGTGTAAAAGAGATCGTAAAATCATTTGAAGGAACACTGAATGTTTTCAAAAAAAGATTTTCTGAACTGGCAAACAGAATAGAAGATGAGGAGGTTAAAACTGCTGTGCTTGAAAGGATGTATAAAACGGCAAATAAACCATTGGACACCTTGATGCAGGCTATAGACGAGCAGAAGGGTGTCATCAACAACCTGGGAGACAAACTGGCAAAGCAGGAAGAACTCATCCTCACTATGAAAGAGAGCCTCCAAAAACAAGCATCCCCAGACGAATCTCTTGTAACTGGAATTGAAGAACTAAACGCAAGATTAAGTAAAATCGAATCAGGCGCTTTGGTACAAGCGGTAACGGGACAGGGTAAACACGAAGAAGCAAAACAGGCTGCAGCCCCAGCCGAACAACAAGAAGAAGCAAAACATGTTGCCGCTCCTGCCGAACACCATGAAGAAGCAAAACAGGCTGCGGCTCCAGCCGAACACCATGAAAAGCCACAAGCGGATATCGAAAAAACAGACCTCATAGACATAGGTGAAGGATTTTTTATTAAAAATATAAAATTTGAGCCATTCGGTTCGTCTTCTCAGATAAGCGGTGAGATAATGAATAAATCTGATAAAGACCATGGCATGATTGATTTTAAAGCTCGGGTTTATGACAAAGAAAATACCCCGTTGGGAAGCCAGGGATTTTCCGTTTATGGATTTAACAAAGGCATAACCAAACCTTTTGAAGAAATAATTGTTGGTGTCTTATCCAAAGAGATTAGCAGGTATTCGATTTATCCTGCCAAAATGCCTCTAGTCTCCGATACAGGAGAGAGCACAGTCAAGATTGTCGAGATAGAAAAAGCGGTTGCTAAGGCCGAAACAAAAGGGGAGGCCGCGGCAGGCAATCCGGAAGGCTTGACATTTGATGAGACGGCTCCTCCGGAGGCGTTGGAAGGATTTAAAGATATCGGCAATGGATTTTATGTCGGTAATGTTTCATTCAACGGTTTTGGATCGTCCTCTTCAGTGACAGGAAACATAAAGAACAATTCAAAAAATGACTTTTACAACGCTTCTTTTGTCATGACAGTATATAGTAAGACTTACGGTATGATCACAAGTCTGGATTTTTCAGTAAGAAGTATTAATAGTGGAGACACCAAGGCATTTGAAGAAATCATTTCGGGCGTGCAACCCGTAGACATCGACAGGTATAAAATAACGTTTAAAAGCTCTTATTGAGATATGGGGAATTCTTCGGTAAGGGATGAGGGTGATCCCCATTTTTCATGAGCGACCTCATGTGTTTCATCAGCTGCTCCTTGAGAAGTAGTTTCTTGTCCATGATGTTCCATTAAAGAGGCTCCGTGGTCTTCTTTTTGATGTGGAACGGTATCAGGTTCTTCATTTCCTTCACGAGGCACGGTGCCATGGTCCATCAAAGAATCTCCGTGGTCGTCATGTTTCACGCCGCCAAGACCTCCTCCATGTCCACCATGATCTTTCAGCACCTCAGGTAAGTCATCCGACAATTTAAGAGATCCCGGAGAATCTTCAAGTTCTAATATTACAGGCAGGTCTCTCTTTACTCCTGCTCCTAATTTAATTATCATTTCGTCTACATCCAGGAGATCCATATCCTGTGTAGATACTACTATATCTCCCAGATTCATATTCCTGGCAGCTTCCAGCGCTACAATTAAATCACCTCCCAAACCTGTCATAGCTACCCTTCGCAACCTTTCACCTTCCGCTTTTGCCCGGTCAACAAGCAGTTCGCCTGCCGCATGTTGAACATGCATATAATGATCGCCTTCCGACGTCTTTTCTATCATGAATTTATTAGCACTTGAAACAATCTCCGTAACCTTAGTATCCATTTCCGCTTTCAGGGTGACTATTTTACCATCCTTATCTGATTGTATCTTCTGCGCAAGTGCCTCTGTAGAGGCATCGATTGTCTGGGTAATACCCCTTTTGCCAACGGCCTTTTCTTTTGCCACATTCAACAACTCATCCAGTTCCGCAAGCTTAACATTTTTAATCTTTCTTTCTAGCTGCGTGTCAAATCTCATATCCAGTATAAGCCAGTCAATAACACGGATATGACGTGCTTTAACCTGACTTGCAAGCAATATTTTAGCTTCCGCGGCCCGCCTGCGCTTCTCATCAGGGTCATAAAGGTCCTTTTCCGTCATCCTTCCCAAAACGTTTCTGGCGACGTCTTTTGTTTCACTGTCTACAAACATCTTGTATCTGTTACCCGGTCCTATTTCCTGGCGAATCTTGTTCGCTTTACCTTCTATTATTTGATATTTCACTATAATATCAACGGAAACTTCATAGTCATCTGCCGTTCTTACGCGTATTTCCCTTGACACCATCTTACCTTCTGCATCACGCGTGTCTCGTGTCAAGCTAAGTGTCTGTACCGTACCGTCAAATAAATCCCATGTTTCAATTTGCCTTATAAATCTGTGCCAGCCAGGGTTATAGTCTTTTTGTATAACACCTCTTTTAATTCCCCATATTACAGTCTTAACCCCGATCTGATCAACCTCAACCCTGATTATCATAAACCTGACACCAACAACAATAATCACGATAGCGACTACAATGCTTATGGGTATGAAAAATTTAGCAACAAACTTGGCCAGAAACTTTACCATTATTTGATTCTCCTTATACTAACCCTTATTCTATCCATCAATGTCCGTGAGATTTGATCTCTCCCTGTTTACTTTGAGGTTCTTGTTTACTTTCAGGTTGTAATCTGCTCTCCACAGGCCTACCTCTCTGTTCACGTAACATACGCTCTTCAGGCACACTAGGGAGGTGCAATGTTTCCCCCTCTTCTTTCTGTCCCGCCTCAACTTCTCTAACTTCACTTCTAATAGCTTCTACCCTATCCAAAAATCTGACTTGCGGGGTTTCTTGTCCGGCTCTGAGAACCGGTGTTCCAATTATACTCGCATTACGCAATCTCTTTGCATATTCCATTTTGACAAGATTCCGGCCGCCGGCACCCTCAAGTGCTTTTTTAAGGGCGAAAATACCCTCCGCCTCAGCCTTCTTTACCGCGAGTATTGATGCGGCTTCTTTTTCCAGTCTATCGTATTCCGCATCGGCATCCAGGATTGATTTAATGAGATATGCCCTGCCGGCATCCTTGATCCTATCGGCTTCTGCTCTTGCGTCTATCTCCATCTGATGCAATGTACCACCGAACCTGGATACCGCCACTTCCAATTTCTTGGTCTCTTCAGTAACTACCCTATTCTGATTCTCTCTGGCAGCGGATGCCCTTTGCACCTGTTCCTCAACCTCTTTGTCGGCAAGTCTTCTTTCGTGTATCTTCTCCGCATACTCTCTGTAATAACGATAATCAATAAAGTTCAAAGAGGTTACAAGTATGCCATGCGGGTTCAACAAATTGTTCAATTCGCTTGTTGACGTCCTTATCTTTTCATCTCTCTTAGCGGAATCGGGGAATTCACCAATGATTAAGTCTCCAAATTCATATCTACAAATAGTCCTCGCATAGTCCCATATCCACTTTTCTTTATATTCTTCACCTATACCGGTGTCCTGCACGATCTTGTCAGCCATTTTTGAAATTAATTTATATTGTATGATCAAATCTATACTTACGTCACCACCATCACGCGTCTTGAGTATGATAGGATTTCCCTGTGGAAAATCTGCGGATATATTCGATGAAGTCATAGGCGCTTCCTGCTCTCTCTTATCAAGGATGTACAGGTCCTGAATGAAGGGATAGTAAACAACAGCACCAGCGCGATCTATGGTTTTTATGTTACCGGTAATGTTATTGATAATTACGGCAACTTCGTCCGCCTGTATCTCCTTCCATGTCAACCTTCTGCCGCCTGCAATGAGTAAGATTACCAAAGCTATGGGTACAATGACAAAAAACACCATTTTCTTAGAAACAAGTGGTTTCTTTTTAACACCTTTTGGGTTAAAGCTTTTTTCCATTTTGAATCTCTATAATATAAAAATTTTTACAATTAAATTAGTTTGTTTTACATGCATATGCACTACCGATCGGCATAGGGGGGGATGGTTATACCAAGAACCTTAATCGCAAATTTTTTATTCTCCAATCCAAACTGCACCTTCCCTTTTCCGGTAATAAGGGCGATAATCGTGAGGAGAGGCAACACAACAGGAAGCAATATAAAAAGAATACATAAAGATAGCAACGTTATTGGTAAAACGATGGAAATCAAGGGAAAAACAATCAGCACAACGATCGTTATTACTGACAGGCCGAATACGATAACTGGGGGTAGAAGAAAAATTGAAAACATGGCCGTTGCAAACTTCTTAAAACGGCTTTCAATCTTTTCGCCAAAAATGAAAACTCCGGAAGATGAATCTTCTTCCACAGCAAGAGCGACTCCTGCTTCGACCTCGACTTCAACTCTTTCTTCTTTTTCCTCAATCGGAGCCTCTTGAGCAGTAGCACTAATCACGTTTTCATCTTCTGTAGACGGAACTTCTTCGGCTGCCGTACTAACCTTTTCTTCTTCCTTTGCACCGGGGGTTTTTTCAGTTTCTACACTAACCGCTTGTTCTCCCTCCGAATAGGG
>JANLHC010000201.1 GCA_024654465.1 Candidatus Scalindua sp. | reverse complement strand
AGGAGCTTGGTGGTATATCCAAAACGCTAATAACATACTCAAGATCAGATGCGCGAAATATAACGGAACTTACGATAAAGTTATCGAAAAATACAAAAGGGACGACCAAGAAAGAATTAAAAACAAAAAATTTAAAAAAAGTCTTCGAATTGTTAAATAAATTCACAAAAAAATGGGAATGCACCCCAGGCCATGTTAAACCATGCGGCATCAAACGTGGGATTTGCCTGTATTGCGCTGTTGTACGCTTCTATTGCTTCCTCTCTTTTTTCAGGTATTCGTGCGAGTGTAAGTCCCTTATTGTTCCATGCCTCATGTGAACTTGGTCTTAAATCAATTATTCTGTTATATGTTTCTATTGCTTCTTCATATCTGCCAAGCAAGTCAAGGGCTATTCCTTTGTTGTACCATCCTATAAAGGAATCTGATTTTAGCTTTGTCGCTTCATCGTACGCACCATGTGCCTCATTGTACTTCTTTTTTACAATCAGTCTGTTTCCATTTACAATTAATTCGTCATGTCTGGAAATTTCCTGAGCTGTTGAGATAACATTATTGAAGCAGATCAGTGCAACCAGGATTAAAAATGAGGAAAACATTTTCTTTAACATAATATGCCTCACTTTCTTTTCATATAGAATAAAATTGAACGATTGTGTCGCTACAACCTTAGATTGGGAAACTTGCGTGACCACATCAAATGTCGAGAAACGCGCGAAGGTCTCCAGCCACAATAAGCTATTCTGCAGTTTCCGGTGCTTTTAAAATATTTTCGATATTGCCATCTTCTAATTTATACGGCAGAATGTAGCCGCGTCTGGTAACGAGTTTTCCTGTATATGTTATTTTATCGCCTTTGTCTGTCCCTAAGACCAGACCTTCTTTGTCGTCAGCAAAAACTAACTCTACATCAGTACCTTCTGTGTGCTTTATCCCCATCCTCAGACCACTCACTCTCCCTTTTCCTCTGGATATTACCTCTCCCGCCCATCTAATGTATTTGTCCTTATATTCTTTCCATAGTTTATCCTTTTGCGATTCAGTCATTCTGTTTTTCTTGCCAAATAGTGCATCAAGTTCTTCAAAAGAAATTTCTATCAACCCATCCACCGTTTCTATTATTTTGATGTCTTCTCTTTTTGTGACTTCTGGTACCATTGATTCTTCCATTATAATTTCAGGTTCTTTTATAACTTCAGCCTCAGTGGTATTATCCGTTCCTGATTCGGATTGTGCGGATGCCGATGCGGCTTTTTCAATTTCAGCTACTGTCTTATCGCCAATCATTTTTATATCGACATCTTCAATACTACACAGAAGGTTTCTTCCAAATAGTTCAGCCAGTTTACCTGTGTAAGTAATTTTGTCTTCTTTCTTTACCATCTCAATTAAGTTTTTACCGTCTTCATCAAACCTTAACTCAATATTTGCTCCGACATTATGCCTGATGCCGATCCTGCTCCAATCGTTCCTGCCTAATCCCTTGTAACTGACAACCCCTTGCCATTCTACGTCCTTTCCTCTGTAATAATTCCACAGTTCTTCTTTTCTTGTTTGCGATATGCTGCTATTCTTGCCAAAAACTTCGTTCAGGCCTTCAAAAGTTAAAATATTTTTTTCTTCAAGAGACTCTTTTAAGCCCAAATCAGCGGATGTTTCCGGGTTGTAAGAGGGTGGTGAATATATTGAGATGCCTTTCCTCATATTACTTACTAATTCATCTGCAGTTGTATCATTAATTGTTTCAATATTTGCATTCTCCAGTTTAAACAGTAGGTTTCTGTCAAACAGAGATGATAATTTTCCGGTGTAGGTGATGCGGTCTCCTTTGTTTATCATCTTGACAATACTTTTTTTGTCATCACCAAATATCAGCTCTACATTTGTATCTATATTATGCCTGATACCCGCTCTATTCCAATCGTCGTTGGTTAAACCTTTATAGTTAACAACACCTGTCCATCTTACGTATTTTCCTTTGTATTGGTTCCATGAATCTTTTTTCTGTGATTCTGTGAGTTTGCTATAGTTGCCAAAAATATTACATAAATCATCAAATGATTCA
Source organism: Candidatus Scalindua sp. (assembly GCA_024654465.1). GTDB lineage: Bacteria > Planctomycetota > Brocadiia > Brocadiales > Scalinduaceae > Scalindua. The sequence goes on along the minus strand of JANLHC010000201.1, from coordinate 4,260 downwards.
GTTACAAATTCTACTGTTGTTTCTCCTGTCGGAAAACGAAAACCTTCAAACAGGGATGAAAGCTCTTCTTTTGCAAAAATAATTGTTGATATAAGGAGAATTGAAGATAAAATTCCAGATATTAATAGTGTTCTTTTCAGCATTTTTTTCCTGGATCCATGATTAATAGAATGAAGTCAATACAGGATTAATGCTATTGAAAATATACTTATGAGTCAAGGACTTTTATGTATTTGATTCTTTTTTTAATTGTGAAGTACAAAGAGAGGTTTTTTTACCGTGAAAACCGTCAGGAAGAAGAGTAATAAAGAAATAAAAAGTATCTGTTTTATGAATTTGCTGGTATGTATTCTGTTTATAGCCGGTAACTCAAAAAGTATGTTTGCAGATAACATCTTTGACTTTTCACAAGCCATGCAAACCAATCAGGCACAATATTCAGACAATGCATTGTTTCAAGATTTGATTCAGATTGACGAAGAATCTCTGAATATTGCTGAAATGTCATTATTGATAGCAAAAGAAGAGTATTCAGAAATTAAGATAGAAGATTATGTAGAGTGCGTTGATTGGTATGCAAGAATGATAAAGGCACGAATTGCAGATAGTGATGGACCGAGGTCGATAATAAGTATTATAAATGAATTTCTGTTTGATGAGCTGGAATTTATTTATGTGCCAACCGGTAATCTGGAGGATTTGTATTTAAATAAAGTAATTGATCGGAGAATAGGAAATTGTGTAGGACTCTCTATCTTGTACCTGTCCATTGCGGAGAGGTTGAGCTTGCCTTTATTTGGAGTTAATGTTCCTGATCATATTTTTGTCAGATATGATGATGGTGAGCAGAAGATAAATATTGAGACGGGTCACAAAGGAATGAACCTGTCAGATTCGTTTTATGTATCAAATAGTATAGAGCGATTTGATGAAAAGAGTGTAGAACATGGATGTTATTTACAGAATTTAAATACAAAAGAGGTAATTTCAAATATATTATTAAATCGTTCTAAAATAAGAAAAGAGAATGGGGATTATAAGGGTGCGCTGGACGATTGCAATAAAGCTGTATTATTAAATCCTAAAAATCCGGGTGCTTACTGTAATAGAGGTGTGATACATGAAAAAATGGGAATGTTTTCTGATGCAATAAAAAATTATGATGTAGCAATATCTCTTAACCGGAAATACGCTTCAGCATATTATAACAGGGGCTCGCTTTTTGGGGTTGTGGGTAGATATGGTCTGGCAATAAAAGATTTTAACGAGGCGATTGCTATCAGTCCCGGATTTACACTGTTCTATTTAAACAGGGCGATAGCTTTTAAGAAGATGGGTAGAATAGATAAAGCTATATTAGATTACGATAAAATAATTGAAATTGACCCTGACTATGCACAGGCGTATTGTAACAGAGGTGTCGCTTTTGCAGAAACCGGCAGGTTTGATGATGCAATAAACGACCTTAATAAAGCGATAGAATTGGACCCTTGCCTCAGTGACGCATATTTTTCCAGGGCGATATTCTTTGCCGATAATAATAAACTGAAAGAAGCAATCGAAGATTTTGGGAAATGTATTAGCTTAACTCCGAATAAAATCTTCACATATTACCTGAGAGCAAAGATGTATAAAGAAACCGGTGAACTTGAGAAAGCCATACAGGATTTCAGCAAAGCAATAATCGTGAGACCTTCTATGGCCGGATTGTATATAGACAGGGGGGTTATCCTGCTTCAGACCGGCAGGATTGACGAGGCTATAACCGATTTTGATAAATCGCTTGAACTGTTTCCCGGTAATCCGGTTGCTTTCAGATACAGGGGTGAGTCGTTTAAGGAAAAAGGACAGTATGAAAAAGCAATAGATGATTTAGAAATGTTTTTGAAGATTGCTCCCGGTGCACCAAATGCCAACATTATTAGAAATGAAATAGAAGAGTTGAAAATAGCCTTCCTTTTGAATTGAATACTTGTATAAACATTTTTTTAAGTATTAATGTCTTTCACTTTTAACAAAGCATACCGCGTTGCTATTGTTACCGCAATTGGTACAGAGAGTACTATGTCCTGTGATACAATTAGAAAAATATCAATCAATTTATTTTGCAGGAGCTTCCTTAGCAGTAGCAGTTTTAAACATGGAAATTAACATACTGACAAATATAAATGTCCATCCCGCAAAAGCAAGATAGATAAAATATCTTGGTATATTCATGATGAATGGAAGTTGCAATGCCTGTGAAAGTTTAAAAGTGCAGGCTGTATACATGCCTAATGGGAAGACCATGCCCCAGTAAAGGGGGCTATAGGTAAACTGTGTTTTGTGATGTATATACTTCCAGATTCCCAGAATGATTAATAGTGGTATCCACCATGTACCAAATGACCAGAAAAACAGTGTGAAGCCCTTTGTGAATCCTGTGAGATCTGTAAACGCTCCACCTATCTTCGGGATGCTTAAACAGAGGGTTGAACCGGCCAGCGTTGTAATGGCAACTGCTCCCATATTAATCCAATACGGTGGTATAAGAGCTTCTGGCGGTAGTTTGTAAAATACGAGTCTGAAGAAAAGTAAGGTGATTAGAACCACGTAGAGGAATGCGCCAATCATCCAGAATGCAAATGAGGTAAATAATACAAAACTATCACAACTAAATTTTGGCGCAAGCATACTACCCAGAACAGCCACGGATTGTGTTCCAACTGTGGCAATCAACCAACCTCCATGCATTACCTTATTTATCTCTTCCGTATTTGTAATAAATAGTATAGTGACAGTTGAGAATGTAATAACAACCCAGAGCAAAAGACCAAAATACCAGAAGATTTTTGCAATTTCCGGTTGGTTTACGATAGAAACAAATTGTGCTCCCAGTATATTTGTACCGGCAACAATAGTAAAAAAGACAAAGCTTAATTTCGGATTGTGAAGATCTTTGCATAAACAATCCCAGTAAAAAATCATACGTAGCACTAAGATGGGTAAAAGTATTGCGTATGCAATAATGTTTATGTAAAAAAGCGCGTATGCAATGTCGGTAAAACCTAAAAGTTTGGATGCAACGGAAACTATGCCTGTAGACATTACCATGGCAAAATAGGCGGGATGTAACCCTTTTATTGTATTACTAATAACGTTCATTCAGTGTTTTTTTTTAATTTTGAAGATAGATTTCAAAGAAATGTGTCACTTCCATATAAATACAAGGGCGTAATATTACATAAATCGCAATAAAAACACCAGAAAAATCAAATTAAGGCCGGAGGCCGAATCACTATGAACTTCCTTTATTTATATCAGGATGGTTTTGTGATTAATCAAATTCAGGTCGCTTACACCAAGGCCATATTTGGCAGCTGTTTCTATATGTACCGGGAGGTTTGGACGATTAAATAGTGAAACCATCTCTTTCTCTTTCCTCTTTTCCTCAATAATGTTCATACCTATCGTATCAAGGGCTACAGGATCTTTGCTCAAAATGATACCGTTATTATTCCATACGTGCCTTCTTTGCGGCATAGGCCCTCCTTCGTAAAGACCGACTATCCCATTGCAGATGTGGAGTTTTATTTTGTCCTTTATCACCGGTATTGAATTTATGGCGGCAATAAATGGGTCACATGCATTATCGTGAAAGTTATCCGGATGGCTGATAACACCGTGAGAAATATTTTTAAGTGCGATGCTTACTCCGGCAAGGCCGTGGTCTTTTAACAAACCCAGGTTGATCAGTGAATCAACCTCTTCTGTCAGTATCCTGCTTATCTTAACGGCACCATAGCCGCTGTCGTACTCTCTGTGTGAACTGCCGGAATCAAGGGCCTCTTTCCCTCCACCTCCGTCTGTGGTATATGTTCTCACACCTTTAAAAGATCTGTTTATCTTGAAACCGGATGACAGGAAAAAATGCTGATATTGCTCCCATATGATGATATTATTTTCTTTTACTCCTATCTCTTTTAAGGCATCGACAATAGCCCGGCAAATCTGGTAATTGCCAGCAAGGATGTCTGCGCCAAGTGCGTTTATCTTTATGCCTATCCTTTCATCCTCATGAAAAAGCGATTTCCAGGCATCTTTCGGGTTGTCTGTTCCTGTAAGTGAAGTTATGCCGGAGTCCATCATCTGCCTAATCAATGAAATATTCGGAGTCATTCCTTTTATTATTTCCCTCCTGCTTTTAACGTCAACGACAAGGGATTGTTGGTTATTTACGTTTTCTGTTTTTGAATTAGTTTTTATGTCATCAGGTAGGGG
>JANLHC010000295.1 GCA_024654465.1 Candidatus Scalindua sp. | reverse complement strand
CGCAACCGTTTCGGTCTTGCAAAGACACCCTTGAATATCCCAATCATACTGTTTGTCAGCCTGATTATGTTTCAACTTATACCACTGCCGCCGGGTACTCTTAAACTCCTAAGCCCCAATACCCACTATTTATACAGTATGGTATTACCCCTGTGGCCGACGGAAAAGTCTGTTCACACGAAACCCGAAACTCGCACCCCGCAACCCGCAACCCGAACCCCACAACCCGAACCCCGCAACCCGCAACCCGAAACCCGAAACCCGAAACCCGAAACCCGAAACCCGCACCCCGAACCCCGCAACCCGCAACCCGAACCCCGCAACCCGAACCCCGCAACCCGTAACTCGCAACCCGAAACCCGAACCTGGTTTCCCATCAGCATATACCCGTATGCTACTAAAATCGAGTTCTTCATAATCCTTGCTTACATCGGGATGTTTTTTCTGGTAACGAATACACCGGGTATAAGATTAGATCGTATTATACTTATCATAATGGGTGTCGGTTTTTTAGTCTCTTTCCTGGGAATTCTACAGAAGTTTACGGGGACCTCAAAAATATACTGGTTGATAGATTCGCCTAATGCGAGCCTTTTTGGCTCTTTTATAAATCGGAATCATTTTGCCGGTTATATTGGGATGGTGATACCACTCTCCTTTGGTCTTCTGATCACAAGATTTGAAAGTATGGCCTTTCACAAGACCATGTCATGGAGTTCAATACTTGCAAAATTTGAATCTCGCCTCTTGGGCAACATCTTGATGGTATTTACCATTATGACTATGGTTTCAGCCCTCTTCCTTTCCCTTTCACGCGGAGGAATTCTGTCCCTTATAGTTTCCATAATTGTTTTTGTTGCCTTTATCAGCCTTAGCAGGAGAGCAAGGAGCATTGTCGGTAAAGGGCGAAAAATAACCATCACTACCTTGTTACTGACCTTAGTGTTTCTGATGTGGCTCGGAGTCGGTTCCATCCTGGAAAGACTTTCAGACCTTTCGTCACCCTCCAGACACGAAGTTACTCAAAATACAATTAGCATGGCTGAAGACTTTCCTCTCTTTGGAACAGGCCTTGGCACATTTCAGTATAATTTCCCGAAATATAAAACCCTTGAAGAGCAACTTTATTGGGATCATGCGCATAATGATTATGCCGAGCTTCTTTCAGATAGTGGCCTTATAGGATTTCTAATAGTAGCATGCGGCATTATTTTTTTTATTTGGCAGACACTGGTAAGATGGTGGAAAAAGAGAGATCCGTACGTCATGGGAATTACTCTGGGAGGATTTTGTGGTATAATTGCGATCCTCAGCCATAGTATTGCTGATTTCAATCTGCACATACCGGTAAACGCCCTTTTCCTCTCCTTTATACTCGGCCTTACCTGGAGTGCCGTTAATCTGGAAAGTACTCAAATGGAGGAATAAGAGATTTTTATAGAAACCTAACCGGATGCTGCTGAAAAATAACAACTATAAGGAAGCCAGGAATGCAGGAGAAAAGCAACAGGAATAAAAGCGGGTCTGATACTAAATACCGGCGTTTTTTATCTTGCTGATTATTTGAATTTTGCTATTTTACATTTGCAATTTGGTTATATATCCGTGTTTATCAGTGTCTATCCGAGGTTAAATGTGTTCTATTCGTATCAATTCGTGAAATTCGTGTCTGAGGAATCGTAAATGCCTGGAACAAGATCAATACTCAAACTTGAAATTATAGTGTGTTTATCTCTCATTGTTATCACAATATTAGTGTCGGTATTTGTGGTTAAGAATTTAGTCGGTAGTCTCTACTACCTTACATGGAAAGATTCGCCTCAGAAAGCTGATGACAGTGTGTCCGTACTGGAAGAGAAAACGGCAAAACTTATTCCATCTAATTCAAATTCATTTTATAAACTCGGAAGACATTATCGTAAAATAGCATATACTGCAGTTTCCGATGAGGAGCGGGCAAGGGGGTTTAATCTGGCGGAAAAATACCTTATAAAAGCTATATTACTACAACCTGGCAATAGCTACTATCTGTCTGAATATGCGCGAGTCGCCGGAGGCATGGGAGACATTGACAGGGCGATAAAGTATTTTGAAATATCGGTATCTTTGTCAAAAACCGATGCGTTTATACACTCGTTATATGCGGGGTGGTCTTTACAAAATGCTAAAAAAATTTTCAGGATTGAAGATTTGGACTTTCTTGCGATGATGTACAAAAATCCTGAAGAAGTGGTTCCCTTTTATGATGAACGGCTGATAGGAGAAATCACGGTTAAAACGTTTATTAGTATTGCCGAACGTGAATGGGATGAGGCATTGCGGTTAGGTGTTCCGAAGAGTCAAAGTACATACAGTGACCTTGGTGACTTGTATTTGATGACACTCAGGCCTGATAAAGCGATTGAAAATTATAAAAAGGCAGGAGACAGCATTAGATTGATAAATAGCTATTTCGTGGAACAGGATTTTGATAAGATTTTTCACCTGGTTAAAAACCTCATAGAAACCAACAATCGTGTCTTCTGGTCAAGATGGGACGAAATCAGGAAACTTCTTAACAAGGCCGCTGTCTTTGACCTGGGTGGCTATGAGGCATATTATTGGCTAGGTAAAGGATATTATCAACAATACATGTTTGAAGAGGCTATTGAGAATCTAAAAAAAGCAACCACCCTGAAACCTGGCCATGTTGATGGCCATTTCTTCCTTGCTAAATCATATGAAGCAGTAAAAAAAACGGACATGGCGATTAAAGAATATACAGAGGTTTTAAAGATAAAACCAGGCCACAAAGAAGCAACTGTACGGTTAGGCAGCGCCATTAAAAGCGAATTATAACCTAACCTGGTAGAATCAATACATAATCAGCGTTGTCTGGTTAGGTCGTTGCGTATGGACACTATGTAGCTGAGATAGCGGAGCTGTGTCCATTTCTCATCTGTTCCGTGTCAAACGTTTTTAGTAGTTTGTCATTTGTTTGTTATTTGCATTTTATTATTTGGTGCTTAGTAAATATCCGTGGTTAATATAATTGATCCTTTCTATTTAACCTGGAAGGCAAGAGAATACGATTTCTCTACACTTGTAATCGATACGAAAAATATGATTGGTAAGAAATGGATAAATAATAAGAAAGTGAGGAAGGCATGAAAATACTTGTAACCGGTGCGGCAGGCTTTATCGGTTTTAATCTTTCAAGGAGGCTTTTAGAGCGTGGGAACAACGTTGTCGGCTTGGATAACCTTAACGATTATTACGATGTTAATCTCAAACTTGATCGCTTGAAACAGTTGGAAAGACGAGAGGGATTCAGGTCTGTCAGAATGGATCTTGAGGAAAGGGACGCTATAGCAAAACTGTTTTCAGGTGAACGTTTTGATGTTGTAGTAAATCTTGCGGCTCAAGCCGGGGTAAGATATTCTCTGGAAAATCCCTATGCGTATATTGAAAGCAATATAGTAGGTTTCGTTAACATTTTAGAGGGGTGCAGGCACAATAACGTTAAACACCTTGTCTATGCATCTTCAAGCTCAGTTTATGGGGCGAATACAAAGATGCCCTTTTCCGTTCATCACAATGTAGATCATCCTGTTTCTCTGTATGCTGCTACCAAGAAGGCAAATGAATTGATGGCGCATACCTATTCAAGTTTATACAACATACCAACGACTGGTCTCAGATTTTTCACTGTTTACGGGCCGTGGGGGAGGCCGGATATGGCTCTGTTCCTTTTCACAAAGGCAATGCTTGAGGACAGGCCGATCGATGTCTTCAATCATGGAAAGATGAGGCGTGATTTCACCTATATTGACGACATCGTTGAGGGAGTAGTAAGGGTAATAGATAAAATTCCGGAGTCGGATTCTAACTGGAATGGGAATAGCCCGGACAGTGCTACCAGCTATGCACCATATAAGTTGTATAATATTGGCAATAACAATCCGGTAGAACTCATGCGGTTTATTGAGGTATTAGAGGATTGCCTGGGCATGAAAGCAAAGAAGAATATGATGTCTATTCAGCCTGGGGATGTACCTGCCACATATGCCGACGTTGATGATCTAATCAAAGATGTAGGCTTTAAACCTGAAACCTCAATTGAAGACGGGGTTAAGAGGTTTGTGGAGTGGTACAGAGAATATTACCACGTGTGAAAAGTATAATCATGGCGAGATGAGAAAAGAGGTTTTCATACAAGGAACGCCAAGGGAAAGAAATTGAAAAGTTACTGTAAATTTGTACAGGTATCTTGTTTGTTGGCAAGTGAATTCTGCCTTCAGGATTTGATCAGTTAATAAAGGAGTGTTTAAGAGATCCTTTTGTAGGGCTGAGTAAACCGGAACCATTAAAAGAGTTTGCAAAATAATGAAGGTCTGATAATCACAAATCAAGGCTTGCCCAGTTTATCATTTAGTCTTATCGGTGTGTATCAGTGGTAAATAAATTTTGAAAATGAATCTTGTCTATTCTTTGAGTTTTGTCATTTGCTATTTTGTTCTTATCCGTGTATATTAGTGTCCAAATGAGGTAATAATATGAAAAAAGCTTTAATTACTGGTATCAGTGGGCAGGATGGATCCTACCTGGCGGAACTTCTACTATCAAAAGGATATGAAGTCCATGGTATTATACGAAGGGCAAGTGCCTTTAACACACATAGAATAGACCATATTTACGTTGACCCTCACATAGATAAAGCAAAACTACTATTACATTTTGGAGATCTCTCCGATTCCGGCCATGTTACAAATCTAATATATAATATACAACCTGACGAGATTTATCACCTGGGTGCTCAAAGTCATGTACGTGTGAGCTTTGATATGCCTGAATACACAGGTGATATTGTTGCCATGGGCACAACAAGGATATTGGAAGCGATAAGAAGGAGTAACAAAAACATCAAGTTTTATCAGGCATCTTCGTCCGAAATGTTTGGTACCGCCAAACCGCCACAGAACGAAACAACTATATTTCAACCTGCGAGTCCATATGCATGTGCAAAATTATACTCTTACTGGATGGTGGAGAACTATAGAAAAGGATACGGCATGTTTGCATGTAACGGTATCCTCTTTAACCATGAAAGCCCTCGTAGAGGTGAAACATTTGTAACAAGAAAGATTACGCGGGCGGTTACAAACATAATTGCAGGAAAACAGGATAAGTTATATCTCGGAAACCTTGATGCCAAAAGAGATTGGGGATATGCCCCCGAGTATGTTGAGGCTATGTGGCTCATGCTCCAACAGGAAAAAGCGGATGACTATGTAATTGGCACAGAAGAGAGTCATTCTGTAAGAGAATTTGTTACAGAAGCGTTTACATACGTGGGCATTGAGATTGAATGGCAGGGGACGGGAGAGAAAGAAAAGGGGATTATCAAGAAGCTTGTACCATACAATGGGGCAAGTAATAATAATCTTACAGTTGGC
>JANLHC010000293.1 GCA_024654465.1 Candidatus Scalindua sp. | reverse complement strand
TAGATTGGCAGTATCATTGTACATGTATTCTTCAACTGTTCAATATTTTTCTAACCTTCTATCCTTTGATACCATCTCTTTCATTTTCAATAAGATAGTACTCACCGTGCTGCCTTTGAATATTTCAAATTATTTTCCGATTTCTTCGAGCAAGACAATATAGTAATACTCAGTTAGATATAATTTTTCCTGTTAACTTTCTATAAGCCTCAAGATATTTTTCAGACGTAATTCGGATTATGTCTTCAGGGAGCGAAGGTGGTGGGGATTGTTTGTCCCATCCTGATTTTTCCAGATGATCCCTGACAAATTGTTTATCAAAAGATGGTTGTGGCTTTCCGGGGGAATAGCTTTTCAGCGGCCAGAAACGAGAAGAGTCTGGCGTCAATACTTCATCAATCAGGATTATTCTATCTTCATATTTGCCCCATTCAAATTTAGTATCACTAATAATAATTCCCTTTGTCAGGGCGTATTCACTTGCTTTTTTGTATATCTCTATGCTTTTTTGTCTCAGTTCCTGAGCAAGTTCTTCGCCGGTGATCTTTATGACTTCTTCGAATGAAATGTTTTCATCGTGCCCGGATGTTGCTTTTGTTGAAGGGGTGAAAATAGGTTCCGGTAGCTTGTCACTCTCTTTTAAATTATCAGGTAAATTAATATTGCAGACAGTGCCGCTCTCTTTATACTCTTTCCAGCCTGAACCTGCGAGATAGCCGCGTACCACACATTCAACCGGAATTACCTCTACTTTCTTTACGAGCATGGAGCGTCCTCTTAGAAGATCCTTGTCTTCTTTTGTTATTCTATCAATTCCATCGATCTCCATCGTGATTAAGTGATTTTCCGTTAACTCTCTTGTCAGCTTGAACCAGAACTCTGACATAAGTGTAAGGACTTTGCCCTTATGCGGGATGCCATTTGGCAGGATGTGGTCAAAAGCTGAAATTCTATCAGTCGCGACAAGCAAGAGGTTGTCGTCAATCTCGAATATCTCTCTGACCTTTCCCCTATTATGCAGTTTTAAATAAGGGATATCTGTTTTTAGTAAAACCGAATCGTGAGAAGTCATTGTTTTGTAAAGTAACGAAAATTATATGAAATAGTTTTTTTATGAAAACTGCTTGTTCAGTTTGTTTTTTAATGTTTGAATGCCTTTGAGATTAGGGCAAAGTGACATTGCCTTATTAAAGCTTGCCAATGCGTTATCCCATTCACCTGAAGTTATATAAATATCAGCAATTTTTTTGTATATGAAGGCTTTTTCATTTTTATTCACTTTTAATTTTAAAACTCTTGTCAAGTATGTTATTGCCATGTCAGGCTTTGCTAGTTTTACTAACTTTTTACATGATAAACGAATGATCCTTTCTTTGATTTCCTCCAGCAAGAGCTTGCGCGCAGGATTGCCATCTTCATTTTGGTAAACATACTCGTACAATTCAAAGGCTAGTTCGTAATTTTTCTGTTCTTCGTACTGTTCTGCAAGGAGAAATTTGCAATCCAGATAATCTTTTAGATCTAAAAAATTCAGTAGTTTGAAGTCTTTGTTTTCTTCTTTTAAACGTTCATAATTTTTGACTGCCTGATACCCGTTTCTGTTTAAGAGGTCATTTAATATAATTTTTGCCTGAGATTTTAAATCATACTTATATTTCTCTCTTTCTACTTCTGTTCTTTCTTTATAGTAAAAATCTCTAGTATTCTCATTTTGCAACAGACTGTCATAATGAACTCTTTTCTCGGAATCGGTCAGCGTTTTATATGCTTTGATCAGCAGTTTAATTTTATCTTCTGACGAGATTCCATTTGTTTTGTTCTTGTCAGGATGATATTTTTTTACAAGTTTTCTAAATGAGTTTTTGATCTCATCTCTGGCAGATCCCTCTTGTACGTGTAAAACGTGATAGTAATTGATCAATGTGTGTTACCTCTTCTCTGTTCTATTTAAAATTTTATGCTGTTTGAGCAAAAAATCTAAGTTCAAATTAAACTGCAATAATTGTTGATTCTCTGCATATTATCATCCGTATACTTGCAAGTCAAAACTTTTTGAATTTGTCAGATATCAACGATGTTGTGAGTTTGCCTTAAATCTTTTGGAATTAAGGCTCTATTCTCTTGTTATGCTTGTGGCTGAGGCAACGGCTGCCGTGGGTAGGAGGTCGAGGCGGAATCCCCATTACATTACTCGTATCTAAGTGTCTCTATCGGGTCTAAACGTGCTGCTTTTAATGCCGGATATATACTAAATAGAACGCCACACGCAATAGAGAAGGAGATAATGATAATTATGCTCTTAACGTCAACAACAGTGGGTATTTCGTTAAAATAATAAACTTCCGGTGGAAATGGTCTCCAGCCCGAATAATTGTATACTGTATTCTCGATCCAATTAATTCTATTTATAAACGCAAGTCCTACTCCGGTTCCTATTGCAGAACCTAAAAGGCCAATGAAAAGCCCATTCATAAGAAAGATAAGCATTATGCCTTTGGTTGTGGCGCCCAGCGCCTTTAGAATGCCAATGTCTTTTGATTTTTCAAATACAATCATGGTTAAAATTGCAAGTATGTTGAATCCTGCCACGATAATGATAAAAAACAAGATAAATGCCATGACGCGTTTTTCAAGTGCAACAGCTTTCAGGAATGTCCCACGTACTTCTTCCCAGGTTTGAATATAAAAACCAAACCCAAGCTCTCGTTGAAGTCGTTCTCGTACCAATGGCGCATTCTTATAATCATCTAATCTGACACTTATGCCTGTAACAGAATCCTTTGTTCCGGCTAAGTCCTGTGCGATATCTAATGGTATGTAAATATAGTTTTTATCAACATCATACATGCCTGATTTGAATTTTCCCGTGAGAATAAACGGTTTTACATTGATCTTATCCCATCCTTTTATTGATACTAAAACAATTTTTTCTCCATTTTGTACAAAATTTTCTGGATTAGTTTCAGGATCGCCTTCTCTGATGCGTAATAGTTCGATGCCGCCAAAGGCGCTGGGAGTTTTCTTCTCCCCATGAATCGTTAATAAATCTTGAGGTTTGTTTCCAAACGGTTTTATATAGTTTTCAAAATCTCCCACCTTTGCTTCCGAAACGGGGTCTATGCCCTTAAAATAAGTGAATTCTTTTGCGCCTCTTATGTTTAGGAGAGCAGGGCCTTCAATATACGGGGCACAAGCCTTGACATGTTCAGCAGATTCTATCTTTTTAAGAACCTCTTTATAGTTGTCTAGGCCATAGATACCTCTTTTTTGGACAATAAGATGTGATAGCGTACCTCTTATTTTCGAGCGTAACTCCTTATCAAAACCGCTCATTACCGATAGTACAACTATTAAAGTCATAACTCCTACGGCAACTCCTGCAGCCGCGAAAAAGGTGATTTTTTTTCTTCTAAGATATCTTAGGCTTATAAATAGTTTGTACATTTTTATATATTCAAAATTTGAATGGTTGAAAAATACTATCATAAGGCTGTGGGCATAAGCAATTAAAAATCCACGTATACAGTAGCGGCAGCAGGCTTTTTCTATTTTATGTTTGAATCGGGCGGTATTGCCCTGCCGTAGTTGGTGGCTTCATTTTGTATTGCGCCATTCATGTGGGTGGCCAGTATTTCTGGACATCAGATGGGTTTGTGGCAATCCTCTAAGATGTCATATAGAATCATTCAATTTTGGCTATATTTAAAAAAAGCTTGAAGAAGTTATATTTAAATATAGAATAACCGATTCGTATAATAATAGCTTTTTAGATAGTTTTTGAGGTTTTTAATGCTGAATTTTACTACTGCCGGCGAATCGCATGGAAAGTGTCTGGTTGTAATAGTAACCGGATTTCCAGCAGGGGTTCATTTGGATGAATCTGATATTAATGCTGATTTGAAAAGGCGCCAAGGCGGTTATGGCAGAGGTGGAAGGATGCAGATTGAAAGCGACAAAGTATGTATTTTGTCGGGTACAAGAAAAAATATAACTATTGGAAGCCCTATTTGTTTGCAGATAGAGAATAAGGATTACAAGATTGACATTTTACCTGATGTTACAAGGCCGAGGCCGGGACATGCCGATTTGCCGGGGATCATTAAGTTTGGTAACAGGGATGCAAGAAATATTCTTGAAAGAGCAAGTGCAAGAGAAACCGCTGCCAGAGTCGCTGCGGGGGCTTTGACGAAAATTCTACTTGCTAAGTTTGATATAAATGTTTTGGGCTATGTCAAAAGTATTGGTGGTGTAAATTCAAAAAAAACAATCAAAAACCCAGATGAAATATTTAGAAATAGGAATAAGAGCAAGGTATATTGTCTGGATAAATTGGCTGAATCGAAAATGATTGAAAAAATTAAGAAGGCCAGGAAGGAAGGCGATTCTCTGGGGGGCGTTATAGAAATAGTGGCTTTTGGGGTTCCGCCCGGACTGGGTAGTCATGCACAATGGAATTTGCGATTAGATGGGATTCTGGCAGGTGCTTTGATGTCAATACAGGGGATAAAGGGGGTCGAGATTGGCCTTGGGTTTGATTTTTCAAAAAAGTTTGGTTCTCAGGTACATGATGAGATTTTTTATTGTGAAGATAAAGGTTCTTTCGGCAGAGTAACTAATAATGCCGGTGGGATAGAAGGTGGCATAACAAATGGTGAGGTTGTAATTGCAAGGGCCGCTATGAAGCCTATTCCAACTCTCATGAAGCCATTAAGGTCTGTGGACATAATCACTAAAAAACCGGAAAGCGCATCGACGGAGCGATCGGATGTTTGTGCCGTGCCTGCTGTATCCGTTGTTGGTGAGTCGGTTATGGCTTTTGAAATAGCCAGGTGTTTCATGGAAAAATTTGGTGGTGACAGTATTGGCGAAGTAACTAGAAATTATGAGGGTTATTTGGGACAAATCCGCGTAATTTAATTGATGGTAAATGTAGTTTTGTCTTGAAAAAATAAAATATTCTGATAATCTTGTAAGGTTTCCTGGCTAGCGTAGCTCAACGGCAGAGCAGCTGATTTGTAATCAGCAGGTTGCGGGTTCGAATCCCACCGCTAGCTCATAATATTTTGTATGGACTGACGTGGGTATTTTGTAGTATATCCAAATATTGTGGGGAGGTACCCGAGTGGCCAAAGGGGACAGACTGTAAATCTGTTGGCATAGCCTTCGGAGGTTCGAATCCTCCTCTCCCCATATTTTAGTTTTTAAGCTTTGGTGTGATAGTAGCGTGTTGGTTGTGGGTTGATATTGGCTCTAGCAGTTGTTTTGAGGTCTTCAAGGAATCATCACTGGCGTATCCCAATTCAAAGAAAGAAAACTGGAATATGGCTAAAGTTTTGTTTCTGCATGCCTAAAGCGATAGTTCAGGCTGGATAAGCGGGCGTGGCTTAATGGTAAAGCCCTAGCCTTCCAAGCTAGTCATGCGGGTTCGATTCCCGCCGCCCGCTCTTATTTAGAGCTAGTAAGATAAATTCTACAAAATTATTGATTCTGTCTGCACTGTTTGGCGACTGTCGTGAAGATTGATATTTTTTTTACTTTATTAGAAAAAAGTTTTTGACTTCTGCCATATTTGTGATAAACTAAAATGCTTTCCGCTATATCCTAAATCTTTTAGCAGTTTTGCGTTACATGCTGCTGTGGCTCAGGGGTAGAGCACGTCCTTGGTAAGGACGAGGTCATGGGTTCAAATCCCATCAGCAGCTGTTTATTTGCGTATGTGGATTTTTGTGAATCTGGCGCTATTTTAATGGTAAATGAATTTTAAGTAAATTTGTAGGAGTTTTGTGTTATGGCCAAGGAGATATTTCAGAGGACAAAGCCGCATGTGAATGTTGGAACGATAGGGCATGTGGACCATGGTAAGACAACGTTGACGTCAGTGATAAC